>SHXD01000006.1 GCA_009693505.1 Limnohabitans sp. | reverse complement strand
GGCAAGCGCTGCCCCTGGGGAATGCTTAACCAAAGACGCAGCAAATGTCGTTTGCGCTCTGGCTCATCGTGATCTTCAAAATTGGTGCGTGAATGAATGACCACATAGTTGTTCAATAACTGCAAATCGCCACGATCGAGCTCCATCGAATAGCAAAACTTATCGTCAGGCAGCAATTCATCCAACAAATCCAACAACTCAATTTGCTCTGGCGTTAAACGAGGCACCTCTGGAAAATCGCGTTGAGCTGCCGTGACATTTTTTCGATTGGCACGCAAAGAGAAGAATTCGGGGTCATCTCCCAAAATGGGGCACTTGTAAAAAGGGGGTTGTGAAGCGTCGTTGGTTCCCTGATAGCTGTAATAAAAAGGCTGTTTCATGACAGGAATAAGGTCAGGTCGCAGGCGTTTTATTTCTTCGGCCACGGCCATAGAACTTGTCACTTTGCTTGTGCCTCCAGATTTTGCAGTTTGCAAACACATCAATGCCACCACATCGCAGGAATCGACATGAAAGTCTAAGCCTGCATTGGTGTTGTAACCTCGCCCATTTTTCACTTTGTAATTGCCACCCTCGTCACGAACATCGTTCATGACCTGGCTGGCTCGGTTTTGAGTTCTGGCCACGCCCACGTTCAAGCCGATTCCCCAATTGACCAGTCGCGCATCTTCTATCGACCATCGATCAACGGGAAAACCTTTTAGCAAACACACGCCATAAGCAGTTTGTGTGACAGCAAAGGCCCGATCAATGGCCTCCTTGGCATGGCGTTTTAAAGGAAAATCGTTGGCAGTCATTTGCAGCCAAGATTTTTCAGTGGCCTTGGCATGTTGAAGTGCTTCTTCAATTTCGAGCGTCGCTTCACGACTCAGGTGGTGAATCCAAGAAAAATCTTGGCCAAGCTCTTTAGGTAGCCATGCGCGTGGTTTTTCGAGGTGGGATGAGTTGAATGAACGCATATTGGGATCTATCTTACTGAATAAAGACGAGTCTATTTCTCACATAGGGACAACACCAATGATAAGGTCTTGCTAGATAGCACCAACTGTCCCTACACTTTAGGCTTACTTTGTATCGACAAACACAGGCTTCACATGAATCGATTTTTGGCTTTCTTTCTTTCTCTGTTATCCATCACAAGTTATGCTCAAGATCAAGCCTATCCTGTGAAACCCATTCGCTTGCTGGTGGGCTATGCCCCTGGTGGGGCCACTGATATTGTGGCTCGCAGCATTGCCATCAAACTGCAAGAAACACTTGGACAACCGGTGGTGGTAGAAAACCGCGCTGGTGCAAGCAGCAACATTGCTTCCGAATTTGTAGCGCGCAGTGCCCCAGATGGCTACACCCTGCTTTTAGGCACCATTGCAAATGCTACCAACATGACGGCATTCAAGGGACTAGGCTACGACACCCTGCGTGACTTTGTTCACATCACCCAATTCATGACAGCGCCATCGGTTTTAACAACTCACCCTTCGGTGCCAGCCAAAAATCTGAAGGAGCTGATTGCCGTGGCCAAACAAAATCCCGGCAAAATTGCTTTTTCCTCAAGCGGCAATGGCGGCTCACCTCATCTCGCGGGCGAGCTTCTCAAAATGCGCGCCAACATTGACATGATTCATGTGCCTTACAAAGGTGCTGCACCTGCCATTGCCGATCTCTTGGGCGGTCAGGTTCAAATGAGTTTTCAAACGGCCTTGTCGGCTATTCCTCATTTGAAAAGCGGCAAACTCAATGTCATAGCGGTGGCTAGCAAAAAGCGCATGGCCACACTGCCCAATGTGCCCACCATGGCAGAGGCCGGTTTGCCAGACTTTGAGGTCTCAAGTTGGAATGGCTTGTTTGCGCCAGCCAAAACACCCCCGCACATCGTGGCAGCGCTTTACAGTGCCTCCATCAAGGCTCTGCAAAGTCAAGACATCAAAGACAAAATGGAAGCCCAAGGTGCTGAACCTGTGGGCAACAGTCCGGAAGAGTTCAAGACATTTGTCAAAGCCGAAATTGACAAGTGGGAACAAGTGATCGTCAAATCTGGCGCCAAAATGGATTAGGCTTTCAGATTAACTAGCGACGCTTGACATCAAACTAAGCTGATTTGCTACGGTAAGTAGCAGCGGTATGCGTCGCTGGCAGCTTGTCGTTGCCAAACAGTTTTTTCCGAAAGCTGCCAGGCGCGTATTCGGTTTTATAAGCGCCACGCTCTTGCAAACAAGGCACCACTTCTTTGATAAAGTCATCGAAGCATTCAGGCACAACAGTTCTTGACAAATTGAAGCCATCAACGCCAGCTTGGTCACGCCAGTCGATCATCTGCTGGGCAATGTTTTGTGCTGAGCCTACCCAAGGCGCTTGCCTGCTGCCAAGAATCATTTGTGAAAGTAGTTTCCGCCGTGTCCACTGAGGTCCCGCAGATCGGGTCATGGCTTCTACGTTAGAAACAATGGCTTGGCTTTTGCCAGTTTCAATGGGCTCGTCTATGTCGTATTTTGAAAAATCAATGCCCATTGAAGCGGCCGCATGAACCAAGGCGCCTTCCGAGCTGGCATAGCGTTTGTATTCTTCAAACTTTTCTTGCGCTTGACTGTCAGTGGGGGCTGTGATGATGGTGGCGCCCATCCACACTTGAATATCTGACGCTGCACGACCCTGACCTACTGCTTGTTCTCGAATGTTATCTACGATGGCTTTCACTGCAGGCATACTTTGCCCGTTCAAAAAAACGCATTCTGCATGTGTGGCCGCAAACCTTGAACCTCGTGCAGATGAGCCCGCTTGATACAACAAAGGTGTTCGCTGCGGAGAAGGCTCAGACAAATGCATGGCCTGAACCTGATATTGCGGACCTTTGTGTTTTACCAAGTGCACTTTAGAGGCGTCGGCATACACGCCGCTTTGGCGGTTGGCCAATACTGCGCCCTCTTCCCAACTGCCCTCCCAGAGTTGGTAAACCAAGGCCATGTATTCATCGGCTAAGTCGTACCGATCGTCGTGCGCAATTTGCCCCGAAAGACCAACAGCTCTGGCGGCGCTGTCCAAATAGCCCGTCACAATGTTCCAACCTATGCGCCCTTTTGTTAAATGATCAAGCGTAGACATGCGTCTGGCAAATAAATAAGGCGACTCATAAGTGAGATTGGCTGTCACACCAAAGCCCAAGTGTTTTGTCACGCTGGCCATGGCAGGAATAAGCATCATTGGATCGTTCACAGGTACTTGTACCGCACTCTGCACCGCTGCATTGGGACTGCCGCCCAACACATCGTAAACACCCACCACGTCTGCAAAAAAGATGCCGTCGAATAAACCCGCTTCAAGTCGTTGCGCGTAATCAGTCCAATATGTCAGATCAAGGTAGCGAGTCGATTGATCGCGCGGATGCGTCCACAGGCCTTGTTGAATATGTCCGACACAATTCATGTCGAAAGCATTGATTTTGATTTTTTGAGACATGTGCGATTTGAAGGAAGTGTGAAGTTGGACTGATCAATTCAACTTAACGGGTGTTTGAGTCACAATGGCCATCGTTACAGTCTACTCATAAAACATGCTCACTGCGCCAAAACGTATTTTGCCCATCCTTGTTTTGGCGCAATTTGCGGGGACTTCCTTGTGGTTTGCCGTCAATGCAGTCATGCCCGACCTGCAACAGCAAATGGGCTGGCCTGCATCTGCGGTTGGCCGCCTCACCTCTGCACTGCAACTGGGCTTTATTGTGGGCACCTTGGTCTTTGCTTTGTTGGCCATTGCAGATCGATTTTCTTCCAGGCGAGTTTTCTTGTTCTGCGCCTTAGCAGGCGCTCTGTGCACATTGGGCGCATTGATGCGTATAGCGTCTTTTACAGAACTCTTGCTATGGCGAGCGGCTACTGGCTTTTTCTTGGCGGGCATCTATCCAGTCGGCATGAAGATAGCCTCACAGTGGTTTCCTGAAGGTTTGGGCGTTGCGCTTGGTTGGCTGGTCGGAGCACTTGTCTTAGGGTCAGCCAGTGCGCATGGCATTCGCGCTTTGTCTGTTGAACTTCCGTGGTCAACGGTCATGATCAGCGTGGCCCTGTTGGCTGCAGCAGGTGGCTTGATTCTTTTTATGGTCATACCAGAACCGCCCAATTACACGGCAAGTACCAAAAAACTCGAATGGCAAGCATTGGCCACCATATGGACTGACTGGCGCGTCAGAGCCTCGGTTCTTGGCTATTTTGGCCATATGTGGGAGCTGTATACGTTTTGGGTGCTGGTACCGCTTATCCTGGCAACCCAACTCAATGGTCAGGCCTTGTCCTTTGCAGCTTTTGTTGTGCTTGGCATTGGGGCTGTGGGGTGCATAGGGGGCGGTTGGCTTGCAAAGCGATGGGGCAGTGCCCGCGTGGCTACACTTCAATTAAGTATGAGTGGTATTTGTTGTCTTCTAGCGCCATGGTTGATGTCTGCGCCGCTAATTTGGTTCTTACTATGGCTGGCTATTTGGGGCATGACTGCTGCTGGAGACTCGCCCCAGTTTTCAACGCTCACTGCCAGCAATGCGCCCAAGCAAGCAGTGGGCAGTGTGCTCACCTTAACCAATTGCATTGGCTTTGCACTCTCCATTGTGAGCATTGAACTCTTTACAAGTTTGGCTCAGGAACATCAGTTGGCCTCGCTTCTGCCGTGGCTGGGTATAGGCCCCCTTTTGGGCATCGTGGCCATGCGCCCATTGTTGGGCAAGTAGCTTCATTGATGTCGAGAGTTATCAGACTTCAAAAGCAAATCAAGCATCATTCCTAAAAATCCACCCATGATCTGAGCCACAACAAAGGCAGGCACGTCCGCTGGTGAGATGCCCGCAAATGTGTTTGAAAACATCCGTCCAAAGGCTGCAGCCGGATTGGCAAAAGAGGTACTGGCAGTGAACCAATAGGCTGCACCAATGTAGCAGGCCACTAAGGAAGAGGCCTTACCGCTTGGCGACCGCAAAATGACAAACAGCAAACCTGCAGTCGCAACTGCTTCTGCGAACCATTGGGCCGGACCTGTTCTTGCTTTCACAGACCATTGCCATACTTCCAATTCAAACATGGCATGTGCAGTCCAAGCACCCAATGCCGCACCCATCAACTGAGCAAGCACATAGCCGAACAAAAGATGAGGTGCTAAATCTTTGCGAAAGACCATGACCATCGAGACAACCGGATTGAAATGCGCACCACTGATAGGACCCAGCGTTTCAATCAACACATAAAGCGCAAACACTGTGGCTAAGGTGTTGGCTAGAAGTGCAATGGCTACGTTCCCTTCCGCCAGTTGCTCTGCCATGATGCCTGAGCCAATGACGGCACATAACAATGCCGCGGTGCCAACAAGTTCCGACAAATACCTTCTCCAATGGCTCATTTTTTCGCCAGTTCTCGCACTGAATTTTCCAAGGCCATTTTGCTCAGACTGCCAATAGGAAGGCTGGTAAAGATTTCAAGTCGTTTTTTGACGAGATGCAAGGTTTGCAGAAAAGCTTCTAATTTTTCAGCATCTCCGCCGGCAGCTTCGGACGGATCTGCATAGCCCCAATGTGCCGTGGCGGGCTGTCCTGGCCAATAAGGACAAACTTCACCCGCTGCGTTGTCGCAAACAGTAATGACCAAATCCATCTGAGGTGCATCGGGTATCGCAAAGACATCCCAGCTTTTGCTGGTCAATCCCTCGGTAGCAATGCCCGCTTTTTGCAAAGTTGCAATGGCCATCGGATTTGGCTTTTGGTTGTCCCTGGGGCTACTTCCAGCTGAGTAGGCTTTGAATTTGCCGTGACCCACATGGTTGAGCAAAGCCTCGGCCAAAATGCTGCGCGCCGAGTTGTGCGTACACAAAAAAAGCACATTCAATGGTTTGATATCGGTCACTTTAAACTTTCTAGAATTAACAGCTTTTGCAAATATCGTCAGGGATAAGCTCACAGGCTTGCCCTTGGCAACAGTTTTGGGACAGGTAAGCCAGCACGGCATTCATGCGGTCGTACTGGGCCCGATAGATCAAATGACGACCACTGCGCTCCTGCGAAATGAGATCGGCATGCATCAGCTCTTTCAAGTGAAATGAAAGCGTGTTGGCTGGCATGCCCAATGCCTCAGCCATCAAGGCTGGTGTCAAACCTTCGCTGCCCTTCACGACAAGTGACCGAAAAATCTGAAGCCGATTTGGCTGGGCCAGTGCAGCAAGCGCTTTAATGATGTATTTTTCTTCCATAATTCCATTCTAATAGAAATATTTATATGTTTTGACGAGTTTTGAATCAAATTGACAGCTTGTCTTTCGCTGACTGAGGACTTGAAAGCCAAGTGTTGTAAATTTTTCTCATTCAAATTGGTGTCATAGGAATTTGATAAAAAGCATGTCTTCAAAGGTCTGAAGTCAAAACAACTACCCAATAAGGAAATGATGAAATGCGTCAATTGAACATTGTTTTGATCTTTGGAAGTGCGCCAAACGTCACCGAAATAAGCCATTGGGACCTTTCCATTTTCACAAGTTGCATCGCCATCAATAACGCATGGAAGGTCACACCCCAGTGGACCCATCTTATTTTTCCTGAAGATTTTCCGATTGATCGGCGACCACAATTACCTCTTAATACCCATCAAAAATGGGTCACTGCCAATGAGTTTGTGACTCACCAAAATAAATTTGGTGGTTTTATCTACGCCGGAGGGACGATGTCTTTCACTGCCGGCTATTGGGCACTGGGTGAATTAAAACCAGACATCATTGCCTATATCGGCTGCGACATGGTGTATTCAGCTGAGGCGGGTCAAACGAGCCATTTCTATGGGCATGGAACGGCCGACCCATTAAGAGATGACATGACGCTTCAGTCATTGGAGGCCAAATCCAATCGATTGATGGCCATGGCAAACATGCAAAATTGTGCCATTGTGAACTTGTCCTCATTGCCAGAATCAAGACTGACATTTCCAAGAAAAACGTTTGCAGACATACAACAGCTAGCAAGTCACAAGGAAATGATCGCGCATCAAAACCATTTGTTTGATACCCAAAAAATCAATAAGGCGCTTTCAGCAGAAACAGAATTAGGCTATCTCGTTGCATCTGGTCGGTATTGGGAAAGCGTTAATCAATTTGATCCAGAACAACTTCGAAAAATAGACGACATCTGGAATGGCTCTGGCAATCAAAATAGCAGTGAACTTGTTTTGCAGAATTGAAGCTATTTGAACCCCACCCGGTCTAGCATTTGCTGAACCTTAATTTGATTCATGCCAATAGCGCTTACTGGCAACACTTCACTTTTGAAGACACCGCCAGACATGGCCTTCAATGCCGGATTGTCAAAGCTCATACCCTTAACAGCGGGCCATTCGTTGTTGCCATTGGCAAAATGATTCTGTGCTGAGGCACTGGCCAAGTATTCCAAAAACTTCAACGCATTGATTTGATTTTTTGAATTTTTAGCCACTGCGCCGCCTGCAATGTTCAGGTGGGTTCCCCAACTGGCTTGATTGGGAAATACAATGCTAACTTTTTCAACCAACGCTTTATCGACTGGATTGAAAGACCGCATGAGACGCGCCAAATAATAGGTGTTGGAGACCGCTACAGCACATTCACCAGAGGCCACACCTTTAATTTGATCGGTATCACCACCCGCCGGATTTCTGGCCAAGTTATTCACCACCCCCTTCAGCCAAATTTCTGTTTGCTGAGGACCCATGTGCTCAGTCATAGCGCCAAACAAGCTAAGGTTGTAAGGGTGAGAGCCAGAACGAATGCACAACTTGCCCTTTAACTTTGGATCTGCCAATTTTTCATAAGTGTCGACATCGGACTTTTGAAGTTTGAACTTGTCATAAACAATCACTCTGGCGCGAGTAGACAAGCCGAACCAAGGAATACCACCGTTGTCGGCGCGCTTGGCTCGCAGATTGTCGGGAATGACCTCTTCAAGCAATTTGGATTTGACAGGCAGAAACAAGCCCTCTACTTCGGCACGCCAGAGCCTGGCTGCATCGACCAACAAGATAACATCGGCGGGCGAAGCTGCACCCTCCGCTTTCAATCGCGTCAAAATGCCGGCGTCATCCGAATCGATGCGGTTGATCTTGATACCCGTGGTTTTGGTGAAATCTGCATAAAGGGCTTCATCGGTTGGGTAATGGCGGGCCGAGTAGATGTTGATAAAAGCCCCGTCAGCCGGCTGGGCAATGGCCAAGGGCGGCACCAAGTAGACAATAGCAGCCATGCAAAGGCCTGCACATTTGAATAATTTAGAACTCATTTTGTTTTGTTTCAACTTCAGAATGATGGAATTCTACATCAAACAAGAATGATTCGCATTTGCATGCGGAAACAAAAAGAAGAAATTTAAACTGAATTTTTAGGTTTGTCGCTCAAAAGTCACCACATGGTCAACCTCAGCGCGAATACCAATCCACTCGCCAATTTTGTGATCGTGGTGGCTAGGCACATGTGCCATGATCGTCTCGCCCGTGCGCAATCGCAGGGTGTACAAAAACTCCGAACCTCGGAATGACTTTCTCAAAATCTCGGCTTTCACCATGGCTTCGTCGTCGTGAACAATGTCATCTGCGCGCAACAAAACATCGCAAGGCCTTGTGCCCTCACCTTCAGATTGGAAGGATTCATTGGAATCTGTTAATTCACCCAAAACAGTTTGCACATGAAGGTGCCCATGGCTCTGTGAACGAACGCCGGGAATAAAGACACCATGCCCAATGAACTCAGCCACAAAACGTGACTCGGGACGGTGATACAAGTGGTAGGCATCGTCCCATTGGTGAAGATGGCCTTCTTGAATGACCCCAATCACATCACCAATGGCAAAGGCCTCCATTTGATCGTGCGTCACAAACAGCGCTGTGGCGTTGGCAGCCTTCAAAATATTGCGAATTTCTAAAGCCAATCGCTCGCGCAGATCAACATCGAGGTTGGAAAAAGGCTCATCCAAAAGCAGCAAATCGGGTTTGGGTGCCAATGCTCTGGCCAAGGCCACACGCTGCTGCTGCCCACCCGAGAGTTCATGCGGGAACCGATCTTTTTCAGCCTCTAAGCCTACCAATTGAAGCACTTCTGCAATGCGTTGTGTTTTGCTCGATGCGCTTTGTCCATGAAGGCCAAAGGCGATGTTGCTGGCCACCGACAGGTGCGGAAAAAGTGCGTAATCTTGAAACACCATGCCCATGCGGCGCTTCTCTGGCGGTGCCGTTAAACCAGGCTGACTGACCACCCTGTTGGACAACTGAACAGTGCCGGCAGCCACAGGCTCCAAACCCGCAATGGCTCTTAGCAAACTGGTTTTGCCGCAACCTGAAGGGCCAATGAGTACACCGATTTGGCCAGCCTTCAACTGCAAAGACACGCCATTGACCGCGGGATTGGCATTACCGGGGTAGCAAACATCAACATGGGAGACTGTGAGAAACATGCCTGCAATTGTAAGGACTGATCAAAGCCCCCTGTTTTAAAGATGGAAGGGGCTTCTACAATGCATGAAGTTAAGAGGGTGACAGCGATACCCTCCTCCCTGATCCTTCAATTCAATGTTCTAACTGATGCACGCTTTCCGAATCCGTTCGGTTGTTTTTATTTTCACAGCCCTTTTGATCAGTTTGCCCATCTTGGCATTGATCGGCTCTTGGCTTGAGTGGAATGCCGTGTCTGCTCAGGTTTTAAAGGAGTTGGCTCAAACCGTTCTTCCCGATTACTTGCTTACAAGTGTGCTGCTGTGTGCAGGCGTTGCAGTGGGCGTCACGGTGTTGGGTTTGAGTACCGCGGCGGCCGTCACTTTGTTTAAGTTTCCGGGTCAATCGTTTTTTGAATGGGCTTTGTTGCTGCCCATGGCCATGCCCGCTTATGTGGTGGCTTATGCCTACACAGATTTTTTTCAATTTAGCGGTCCACTTCAAAATTTCATTCGGTCGACATGGTCCTTAGAAGGTCGCGTATTTCCCGAAATCAGAAGCTTAGGTGGCGCCATCTTTGTGTTCTCGCTCACGCTTTATCCCTATGTGTATTTGCTGGCAAGAACCGCATTGAGCGAGCGTGCATCGCACCTGATGGAAGCCGCCAGATTGCTGGGCGCACCCCTTTTCAGAAGAATTTCTGAGGTGGCCTTGCCCTTGGCCAGACCTGCCGTTGCGGCAGGTGTGGCACTTGCGCTCATGGAAACTCTGGCTGACTTTGGTGTGTCCAGTTACTTTGGCATTCAAACTTTCACAGCGGGTGTTTACAAAGCTTGGCTCATCATGGACAACCGCATTGCAGCCGCGCAGTTGGCCACACTTTTATTGGTCATGGTGCTCATTTTGTTGCAACTTGAAAAGCAAGCCCAAGCACGAATGCGATTTACCTCGAGCAACTCCAACGCTGCAAATTCTCGGGAAGCACAACCCGCCCAACTCAGCCAGGCTTCGGGCTTTGCTCTGGCCACGTGGTGTGGTTTGTTGGTTTTTTTGGGGTTTGCGTTGCCCATCATGCTCATGCTCAAACCCTTGCTCATGTCTGAAACAATCATTCCTTGGCAACGGTTTTTGGAATGGTCATTCAATAGCCTGCGTTTAGGTGGCATCACTGCCCTGTTGGCCGTTTGCTTTTCATTGCTCATTGCATTTAGTTTGCGCAACAAAGCGGACTTCTTTGCACGCTTCATTTCTCAATTAGTGGGCTTGGGCTACGCCATTCCGGGCGCCGTGGTAGTAGTTGGCCTGATGCTTCCCGTCACTTGGATCCAAAAGCAATGGCCAGAAACACATGTGGGTTTCTGGATAACGGCTTCCGTACTTGGACTCATTTGGGCTTACTTGGTCAGGTTCTGCGCAGTGGCCTTGCAATCGATTCAAAGTGGCTATGCTCGCATTCCCAATAGCCTAGATGATTCAGCCCGAACACTGGGCGTTACGGGCTTGGCCTTACTGAGCCGCGTTCACGCGCCCCTGCTGAAGCGCTCTGTGTTTGCTGCTGCTTTGTTGGTGTTTGTGGATGTCATGAAAGAGTTGCCCGCCACCTTAGTGCTCCGGCCATTCAATACAGATACCTTGGCTGTTGTGGCATTTCAACTGGCCAGAGACGAAAGACTGGGAGAAGCTGCGTTGCCCAGTTTGGCTTTGGTGGCGGTGGGTTTGATACCCGTGCTTTTATTGAGCCGAGCGATGCGGCAAACAAATCAGAATTAACTTAGAAGTCGTTTCAAGATATATTAAAGCCATGGCCTTTAAAACAAAACCTGTGATTCAATTTGAAACTCTTGAAAAAGATGATGTGACTTTCAACCGAGCTGCCGAAATTTTTAGAGTCATGTCTGCCCCAATGCGCTTGCGAATTATGAGCAGTCTTTGTGCAGGTGAAAAGAACGTCAGCGAACTACTTGAAGAAGTAGAGACAACACAATCTAACATGTCTCAGCACTTAAGCACATTGTATCGAGCAGGAATTGTTCACAAACGGCGTGAAGGTGTGCAAATCTATTACTTCATCTCTAACCCCAGTTTTGTCGATTTGTGTAAAGCGGTCTGTTCACAAATTGCCATTGAAAGTCTCGAGTCAGTTTAAAGTCGGGTTTTTACTGTGACTAACACCTGAGAGTCAGATTAACATTGTTGTAAATAAGGAGCGGCTAATGAATATATACAACATCCTGCGCGCTGGCGCCCTCTGTTTGACTTTATTTACCAGTGCTTTGGCACAAGCACAGGTCAAAGTGGTCTATCACATCAATGAAGGCTTGGCTCAGGCCTATCGTGCCATGGGTAACATTCGCAACCATCTGGCCGCCGACCCCACGGTCAAAATTACAGTGGTCACTCACGGCCCTGGCATAGACTTCTTGCTCGATGGCGCTACCAACGCCATCGGTGAAAGTTTTGCCGGCAGCGTTGGCGACCTCTCCTCTAGAGGCGTTGAGTTCAAGGTCTGCAATAACACCCTTGTAACTCGTAAAATACCTAAAGACAGAGTTATCATGGAAGCTTCCGTCGTGCCCTCCGGTGTCTCAGAAGTGGCCTTGCTTCAAGCTAAATCTGGATTTGTTTACCTTAGACCCTAAGCCTTTGCAAACTGCTTATTTTGTTCAACTGACCGACCGAGAAACACTATGAAAAAATTCTTCTTGCTATTTGCCGCCGTACTGCTGGCACACACTGCAGCCAACGCACAAACTGAGACACCCGATCCTTTACAAGTTCGCAGCTGGGCTGCTGGTTGCGCCAACTGCCATGGCACCAACGGTCGAGCCGAGCCAGGAAATGAATCCTTGGCAGGCGCTAACAAAGATGACATGGTCAAGAAAATGCTTGATTTCAAAGCCGGCAGAAAACCCGCCACCATCATGCACCAGCTCTCCAAGGGGTACAGCGATGCCCAAATCATTGCCATTGCTGGCTATTTTGCCGCACAGAAAAAATAAGGACTTGTCATGAAACGTCGTCAATTTATTCAAACAGCTTCAGCAGGTTCTGCATTCGGCGCTTTTGGACTGATGTCCGGTTGTGCATCTATCGGTGGCGGCAGTGGCCCTAAAGTGGTGGTCGTGGGTGGTGGCTACGGTGGCGCCACAGCAGCCAAATACGTACGCATGTGGTCCGACTACGGCATTCAAGTCACCCTCATTGAGCCGAACGCCAATTTTTGGTCTTGCCCTATTTCCAATTTGGTCGTTGGCGGCAGTAAAACAATGGCCGATGTCACCATGTCATATGACAACTTGGTCAAGCGCCATGGCGTCAATTTGATCAAAGACTATGCCACGCAAGTCGATCCTGATAAGCGAATTGTCAAATTGGCAAGTGGCGGTGAAGTGGCCTACGACCGCCTCATTCTGTCGCCAGGCGTCGACTTCATGATGGAATCTTTGCCTGGTATGAGCAAAGCTGGCGCACAAGATAAAGTTTTGCATGCGTGGAAAGCTGGCGTTCAAACTTTGGCTTTGCGCAAGCAATTAGAAGCTATGTCCGACGGGGGCGTTTATGCCTTGTCTATTCCATTGGCGCCATACCGCTGCCCTCCCGGCCCCTATGAGCGTGCATGCCAAGTGGCCGAGTACTTCAGCAAGGCCAAGCCCAAGAGCAAAGTGCTCATTTTGGATGCCAACGAAGATGTCACATCCAAAGGCCCCTTGTTTAAAAAGGCATGGGCAGAGCGTTACAAAGGTATCGTTGAGTACCGTGGCAAACACAACGCGGTTGATGTCGATGTCGCTACCAACACAGTCAAGTTTGAATTCAACGACGATGTCAAAGCCGCTGTGTTGAACGTCATTCCACCCATGCGTGCTGGCGACATTGCCGTGAAGTCTGGATTGGCAACAGCCAACAAACGTTGGTGCGAGGTTGATTTCCTCACATTTGAATCTAAGGCTGCCAAGAACGTTCATGTGCTGGGCGACTCCATTCAAATTGCGCCCGCTATGCCCAAGTCAGGACACATGGCTAACCAACATGGCAAGACCTGCGCTGCCGCAGTCGTCGCTTTGCTGACTGGCAAAGAACCTAACAAGTTGCCCATCTACAACAACACTTGCTACAGCTTTGTCAGCTCTGAGGATGTGGTTCACGTGGCCAGCGTTCACGCCTACGATGCCGACAAAAAGACCATGCTCACGGTTCCGGGCTCCGGTGGTGTTTCTAGTGCCGCCAATGAACTTGAAGGCCGCTATGCCATGGCATGGGCACGCAATATTTGGGCTGATACCTTGGCATAAGCATGTTCATGTTCAAAAAAGCTTCGGTCGTCAAACTTTCATTAGGTTTGTCTCTTCTGACGCTTAACTTTTCAGTTTTTTCTCAAGCAGATGAAGCACGGGCCAAGAAAATCATTTCTGGCTCGTGCTTTCTTTGCCATGGCGCAGAAGGCGAATCTTCCAGTGAGGTATTTCCAAGACTTGCAGGACAGCACTCAGAGTACATTGCCAAGCAGTTAGACAATTTCAAGTCTGGCAAACGCAAAAGTACGGCCATGGCCAGCATGGTGGAAAAACTCACGGCCGATGAAATGCTGGCGATCGGTCGTTTTTTTGAAAACCAAAATGTGGTTGTGGAGCCACCCAAAGATAAAAACTTGGCTGGTGTTGGTCAGTACATTTTTCACAACGGTAACAAGCTCAGCGGTGTGCCTTCCTGTTCAAGCTGCCATGGCGCAGAAGCTAAAGGCACGGTTTCATTGCCACGACTTGCCAGCCAGTATGCTGTTTACACTGAAACACAACTCAAGCAGTTCAATACGCGAGAGCGCAACAATGACAATGCAGTCATGCATGCCATTGTGAGCAAAATGACACCTCTAGAAATGGCCGCCGTGGCTGAGTACCTAAGCGGCAAATAAAACAAGCTGGATTTAAGTTGGGGCACCAATGATCTTTAAAAATTTGTAAGTCATGGCAGCTCCTGCAATGATCGAGATCAGCGTGAGCCAAGCTGTATTTGAAAAAACAACCCCACCCGACATCCCTGCGCCCACTGTGCATCCGCCAGCAAGCACTCCGCCAAAGCCCATCAAGATCGCTCCGCTAAGGTAGTGACCTAATTTGTTTTCTGTCTGGAAACCTTCAAATTTGAATTCGCCAAAAAAAACAGATGCAATCAATGAGCCCACAAATACGCTGGGCAACAAGCCAGCATCGAAGGCAAATTTGGGTGCGGTTTCGGTGTAAAGAACGCGCGTTAGCCATTCTGCGGACGGTCCGCTAAAAGAGAGCCCTTGTACAGCAACGGGTTCAAAAGATGCACTGGCAACCCACTGGGTGAATAACCAACCAGCAGCAATTGCCAAACCAACAAAAATATTTTCCCATATCATGGGCTTGGCAGACCCAGAAGTTTCCCTAAAACGCCAAACTGCAACACCCAAGAAGACGAAGCCAATCAATAAGCCGGCCCATGATGACACGCCAAAGTAGTTCAAAAAGTTTCGATCGGCACCACCATCAATGAGCCACCAAGAAGCGATGTTTTGTCGGATGGGTGCCAATGCACCCGAAATTGTGGCTTGAACAGTGACGGCAAAAACCAAACCAGAAATCCAAGCACGTAAATTACCGTTAGCAGAAAGAATAATCAAGCGACTGGCACAACCTCGCGTCATGATCATGCCCATACCAAACATTAACCCACCCAAAACAGAGCCAGAGATGCTGCCCAGGGATCCCAACTGGCGCGAAGTTTCAGGCTTTAAGAAACCTAGACTGATGGCGAATTGAACGACAAGGACTGCGCTTGCGAAAGCCAGCATCCATCCAGCAAATCGTTGGCGCCATTCACCTTCGCAACACTCAATGACTGCCGCGCGTGCGCAAAACTTAGACCGCTGTGCACTAAAGCCAAACAACAGCCCAATCAAAGCGCCTCCTATGGCGAGCACCCAATGATCGCCATAGGTTTCTAGCAGCGTTGCGATATTCACAAAGTTCTCCAATAATTCACTTGCGACTGATATAGACTCTAGGCAAAGACTTCCCTATTAGGCTTGCCTTCAAAATCAGCTAATTTTGTACAGCCTTAGATTGTCTCTTTTTTTTCTATCTATAAGCAATGTCCTCCAATTTCTTACCCTTTAAGACTTTCCTCAGGCGAAGGACATGCCTCTCAAGCCTCGGCTTAAGCCTGCTTGCCAGCATGGTTTTTAGACCTTTCTCCGCAGTAGCGGCACCCACTCAGCTGCCTGCAGCTCAGTCCTTGCTTGACGAAATAGCCAAGGCTTCAAAAACCAAAGACCCTCTGATTGTGATGGTCAGTTTGGCAGGATGCTCCTATTGCAAGATGGCCAGAGAAAGTTATTTGGGGCCTATGCACAAACAAGGATTTCCTATTGTTCAAGTTGACATGAAAAGTGATTTGCCGGTGAAAGGCTTGACGGGCCAGATGCAAACTCACGACCAATTGGTCAAACAGTGGCGCGTCAGTATTGCACCAACGCTTATTTTTTTAGGCCCTCAAGGTCAAGAATTAGTAGATCGCATGGAAGGCGGTTACGTGCCCGATTTTTATGGTGCTTACCTTGAGGAAAGAATTGCAAATGCAAGAAAGCATCTTGCGCGATTAAGCTTGAAAATGCGCGCCTGATTGTGCGCATCGGGAAATTACCTACCCATCAAAATGGCCTTTTTAAATAGAACCTCCCTAGATTTAAGTTAAATTAGCACACGGTTATACAGTCATTTTTCAGAGGCCTTCATGAACTTTAAAACAGCCACGTTCGCTTTCGCTTGCTTCCTATCTTTGCCTGCTTGGGCCAATATGGACCTGGCCAAAAAGAATGCCTGCATCGCTTGCCACAATGTCAACAAGAAACTCGTTGGCCCCGCTTACCTAGAAGTTGCCAAGAAATATGCAGGCCAAAAAGATGCAGCAGTCAATTTGGCCAAGAGCATCAAAGAAGGTGGATCTGGCAAATGGGGCCCAGTGCCCATGCCATCTCAACCATCTCTGTCAGATGCAGACGCCACCACCTTGGCCACATGGATTTTGGCTGGTGCCAAATAATGACAATTTTTACGCCATTCAAATTAATCACCAGCTGCTTTGTGGCTACCTTGATAGGTGCGACCAACGCCTCGGCCCAACCCGCCCTGTTCAAAGATGCAGACTTGAAATTGGGTATGGAGCTCATTGCTGAAAAAAATTGTGATTCTTGTCATCAAAAACGCGTGGGTGGAGACGGCAGCGCGATTTACAGGCCCCTAGGTCGCATCAACACGCCTGGTTTTCTAAGAGGCATGATCGAGCAGTGCAATACCGAGCTGAATCTGGGCTTTTTTCCAGAGGAAGTCACAGCAGTCGCTGCAGTTCTCAACCGCGACCACTACAAGTTTAAATAAAATCTGACGACCCCTCCAACTACCTTACCCCCTAGGGTATAATATTTGAAAAGATAAATTGAATTGAGGGCCTGTCAATAGCAAGGAATAAATTAGAAATTACTTATATAAAGTTTTGCTAAATATAAATTGCTATAGAAGGCTCAATAAGGAGACAAGGTGATAGGTCAACTCAATGATTCAGGTAGGGTCATCAAAGCCCCTGAAAATTTCCTGACACCAACCGATGTCAAAACAGTTTTTGCTGAAGGCAAACAAGGCCGTCGTGACTTTATTCGGCGTGCCTTTGCGGCTGCTTCTACTGCGACAGCTGCTGGTGTTGCAGCAGTCTCAGCTCCTGCTGTATGGGCGCAAGGCAATCCCATTCCCTCTGAAGGTGGTGATCCCAATATTTTGAATTTGCCGGAACATGCCACTGGTTTAGGACAGGGCGTTGCCACAGAAGGTTATGGTAGGCCCTCCAAATTCGAATCTAATTTACAGCGCCGCCAGAGTCCTGGTCTGACTCAAACTACCCAATCTTCGGTGTCATTTGCCCCTTTGCAATCATTGTTTGGCATCGTGACTCCCAGTGGCCTCCACTTCGAGCGTCACCACCAAGGTTGGTGGGACATCGACCCTTCTAAACACCGCTTCATGATCAACGGCATGGTGAAAAACGCCAAGGTTTTTACCATGGACGAGATCATGCGCTTGCCATCTGTGTCGCGCTTTCATTTCATCGAATGCGGTGCTAACACTGCAGTCGATTGGGGCAATGTGGCTGTGCCTACAGTGCAATACACACACGGCATGGTGTCGTGCAGCGAATTTACAGGTGTGCCGCTCGTCACACTTTTAGAGTTGGCTGGTGCTGACTTTAAAAATGGCAAATTCGTTTTGGCTGAAGGTGGTGATGGCTCTTCCATGACCCGTACCATTCCAATGGGCCTCATCACCTCCGGTGAAGTTCTGGTGGCTTACGGCCAAAACGGTGAAATGCTTCGTCCTGAAAACGGCTACCCTTTGCGCCTAGTGGTGCCAGGTACTCAAGGCGTAAGTTGGGTGAAGTACCTTCGCCGGGTGGAAGTGGGCGATCAACCATATGCCGCCAAAGACGAGGCAATTCACTACATTGACCTGCAACCCAGTGGCTTGCACCGGCAATACGCAAGTATTCAGGAATGCAAGAGCGTGGTCACTACACCCTCTGGCGGACAAGTGCTTCTTGACAAAGGTTTCTACAACATCACTGGCTTGGCTTGGTCAGGCAAGGGCAAGATCAAACGTGTCGATGTGTCTACCGACGGTGGCCGCAACTGGCGACAAGCAAGACTGGAAACACCTGTGCTTTCAAAAGCGCTGTCTCGTTTTAATTTAGATTGGATTTGGGATGGCAAACCCGCCATCATTCAAAGTCGTGCGCAAGACGAAACAGCTTACGTGCAACCCATGTACAAGCAGTTGCGTGATGTGCGCGGCACGCGATCTATTTATCACAACAATGCCATTCAGTCATGGTTGGTGCAAGAAAATGGGGAGGTGAAAAATGTTCAAGTTTCCTAAAATTGCGGTGTTACTGACTCTCTTTATAACCAGCCTGACTGTTGCTGCACAAAGTACCAAATACCCCGGCATAGGCCGGGACGCTACAGCCAAGGAAGTGACTGCTTGGGACATTGATGTTCGCCCCGACTTCAAAGGCTTACCAGCAGGCTCTGGCTCTGTGGCCAAGGGCCAAGATGTATGGGAAACCAAGTGCGCGCAATGTCACGGTATTTTTGGTGAGTCCAATGAGGTCTTCAGCCCTTTGATTGGCGGCACCACGGCGGCAGACATCAAAGCTGGCCGCGTGGCCAACCTCACGCGTGCCGATTACCCAGGACGCACCACCATCATGAAGGTGGCCAGTGTGTCTACACTCTGGGACTATATCAACCGTGCAATGCCTTGGACCAATCCCAAAACGCTAACGACCGAAGAGGTTTACGCTGTCACAGGATTTATGTTGAATTTAGCGGGCATCGTGCCTGACGACTTTGTCTTGTCCAACAAAAATATCGCAGAGGTTCAAAAGCGCATGCCCAACCGCAACGGCATGACCACAGCCCACGCCATGTGGCCGGGCAAGGAATTTGGTAACGCAGCCAAGCCAGATACTCAGAACGTGATTTGTATGACAAACTGCGTGACTGAGCCTAAGCTAGCTTCATTTTTGCCAGACTTTGCGCGTAATGCACACGGCAATTTGAGTGAGCAAAACCGACTAGTGGGCCAACAAAAGGGCGCTGACACGACAAGGCCAGAGGGAAACACTGACAAGACCAGTGCAACGCCAAATACCTCTTTCACAACATCTCCAGTCGCGACCAAATCTACGGACAGCAAATCGGATAACAAAGTAGTATTGGCATTGCTTAGCAAACACGTCTGTACGGCATGTCACGGCATTGACAAGAAAATTGTGGGCCCTGGTTTGACTGAAATTGCCAAGAAATATCCAGGCAAAGTGGACTATCTCGCTGGCAAAATCAAAGCAGGTGGTTCAGGTGTTTGGGGTGCAATCCCCATGCCGGCTCAAAATATCAGCGAGGCAGATGCCAAAATCATCGGAAACTGGCTAGCTAATGGCGCGCTTAAATAACAAAAACCAGGGCAAAGTTAATCAGGTATTTATGGATTGACTTTGACTCAAATTTCAATAGCATCAACTTATTCACAAGGAGAATTCAGATGCAAACACGTCGCAAGACAATTCAACATAGCATGGTGGTTGCAGGCTTGCTGGCAACAGCAGGTTTCCCCCAATTTGCAAATGCAGCTTTCAACAAAGTGGGCTTCGATGCCAAGTCTATCCAAGATGCCGTTAAGGCTTACGGCGGCGGTAATATTTCAGAAAGCAAAGATGTCACCGTCACAGCGCCTGACATTGCTGAAAATGGTGCTGTTGTTCCTTTGGGTGCTAGCACTACTTTGGCCGGCGTTAAGCACATGCTTGTTTTGGTAGAAAAAAATCCGTCTGCACTGATCGCCATGTTCTACGTGAACGATGCCGTTGATGCCAACTTCCTAACACGCGCCAAAATGGGCCAATCTTCAGACGTTTATGCGGTTGCCATCATGGCCGACGGCAAAGCCCTGTTTGCCAAAAAAGAAGTCAAGGTAACTTTGGGTGGTTGCGGCGGTTAAGCCCATAACCTTCAGTTCATTCACACATATTCAGGAGAAGAAAATGGCAGATCCAATGCGTATTCGGGCCCAAGCCGCTGGCGACAAAGCAACTATTCGTGTCTTGATGAGTCACGAAATGGAAACAGGTCAGCGCAAAGACGCTGCTGGCAAAACCGTGCCTGCATGGTTCATTCAAGAAGTGACAGCTGCCCACAACGGCAAACCTGTGTTGTCTGCTGAATGGGGCCCTGGCGTGTCTAAAAATCCATTCTTGCAGTTTGTTGTTAAAGGCGCCAAAGCCGGTGACAAAATTGCTGTCACTTGGAAAGACAACAAGGGTGATACCCGTACCGACGAAGCCACTGTGACTTGAAAGAATAAGTGGACAACTAAGGGTGAAGCGCACTCTTCAACCTTTTTCAGTTTGACAAATCGACACATAGAGGTGACCATGAAGCATTCGATATCCATCTTATTGGCCGCGGGTCTGATGACCCTTAGCCTAAACAGCCTCGCTCAAAAAACAGCCAGCCAAGGCATTGATGAATACCGCGCCATGTTACAAGACGGCAATCCAGCAGATCTTTTTGAAGCTAAAGGTGAAGGCCTTTGGATCCAAAAACGAGGACCTAAAAACGCATCACTTGAAAAATGCGATTTAGGCAAAGGCCCCGGTGTATTCAAGGGTGTCTTTGTAGAACTTCCAAAATATTTTGCAGATACCGGTCGCGTTCAAGACATGGAATCGCGTCTCCTTACCTGCATGGAAACACTTCAAGGCTTCAATGCAGCAGAAATTGCCAAGACCCCTTTTGGTCGGGGCGAACAAGTGAACATGACGGCACTGGCAACATGGCTGGCTGCAGAATCTAAAGGCATGAAGTTCAATTTGCCTCAAGCCAATCAAGCAGAAAAAACTTTCTACGAAGTCGGCAAGAGACTGTTCTTCCAGCGCGGTGGGCCTCACGATTTTGCTTGCTCCTCTTGCCACGCTGAAGATGGCAAACGAATTCGTCTGCAAGATTTGCCCAATCTCACCAAGAATGCGGGGGATGGCATTGGCGTTGCAGCTTGGCCAGCCTACAGAGTCTCCAACGGCCAAATGTGGGGCATGCAACAACGCCTTAACGACTGCTACCGCCAGCAACGTTTTCCCTACCCTGGCTTTGCCAGTGATGCCACCATCGCCTTGGGTGTTTACTTGGGTGTCAATTCCCAAGGATCGGCCTCGATCGCGCCTGCTATAAAGCGTTAAGGAAACATTGCAATGAAAAAAATTACACCGAAAATGCGTGTTGTCATGGCCGTTACCGCGGCCTCTCTTGTGACATTAGGTTGTGCAACCGGCCCCAGTGTGGCTGAACTGAACACGCTCACTCAGCAAATTGTGAAGGCCTCCTTTCGCGATCAAGGTATTGTGAAAGCCAGCACCCTGATCAACACCGATGAAACCAACAAAGTCTGCAGCGAGGCTGATGCACTTGGCAAACCCTTGGATGAAAAAACCGCCAAGCTCATTGAAGAGATCAACATGAAAGCCATTAAGTGGCCTTCCGATGGCAAGTTCATCGGCGATTGGAAGGAAGGCGAGAAAATTGCCCAAAATGGTCGCGGACTCACCTTCACAGACAATGACAAAACCATGAATGGTGGCAATTGCTACAACTGCCACAAGATCGATGAAAAAGAAATCTCCTACGGCACCATTGGCCCTAGCCTTCACAACTACGGCAAAATTCGCGGCGTGAGCGACCCTTACAGCACCGCGTCCAAGCCCATTGTGGAATACACATGGGGCAAAATTTGGAATGCCAAGGCCTACAACGCTTGCTCCAACATGCCTCGCGCAGGTCACGGTGGCATCTTGACTGAAGCGCAAGTGCGCCACGTGGTCGGCTTGTTGCTTGATCCTAAATCACCCGTTAATCAATAACGCAAGCTTCAAAACCCGGTTCTCCCGGGTTTTAAAAGCCTCCATATATTAGCGAAGACCAAAGTATGAACCTCTCAAAACGTGAATTTATGCAGGTCATGGGAGCAGGAACCATGGCGGGTTTAGGCATGGGCACTTACGCGAATGCAGACGCTGCAACCGCAGCCAACGGTCTTTATGACATTCCCAAATTTGGCAATGTGTCTTTCTTGCACATGACCGATTGCCACGCCCAACTTAAACCCATCTACTTTCGTGAACCCAGTATCAACTTAGGGCTGGGCAGCATGAAAGGCAACTTACCGCATTTGGTCGGCGAGCATTTGCTCAAGTTTGCCAACATTCGCCCTGGCACATCAGAGGCTCATGCCCTCACCTATTTAAATTACGAAAAAGCGGCTGCGCGCTATGGCAAGGTGGGCGGATTTGCACATTTGGCCACATTGGTCAAACGCATGCGAGCCAGCCGCCCAGGTTCTTTGTTGCTAGATGGGGGTGATACGTGGCAAGGCTCTGGCACTTGCTTGTGGACCAACGGCCAAGACATGGTGGACGCTTCCAAATTGTTGGGTGTCGATGTCATGACAGGCCACTGGGAGTTCACACTCGGCATGGAACGCGTGAAAGAAATTGTTGAAAAAGATTTTGCTGGCAAGGTTGACTTTGTTGCGCAAAATATCAAAACACAAGACTTTGGCGATCCTGTTTTCAAACCCTATGTCATCAAAGAAATGAACGGCGTGCCCTGCGCCATTATTGGTCAGGCATTCCCCTATACCCCCATCGCCAACCCACGCTACATGATGGCCGACTGGGCTTTCGGCATTCAAGAAGAAAACATGCAGGCCATGGTGAATGAAGCCAGGGCCAAAGGAGCGCAAGTGGTCGTGGTGCTGAGCCACAACGGCATGGACGTAGACCTCAAAATGGCCAGCCGCGTCACCAGCATCGACGCCATCATGGGTGGGCACACCCACGACGGCATGCCCGTGGCTACCTTGGTCACTAACAAATCTGGCAAAACCATCGTCACCAATGCAGGCTCTAATGGCAAGTTTCTGGGTGTGCTTGATTTTCAAGTAAGAGAAAAACGCGTTACCGATTTCCGCTACAAGCTCTTGCCCGTATTCTCCAACATGTTGCCAGCCGACAAAGAAATGGATGCCCTCATCACCAAAATTCGCGCACCTTACGAAAGCAAGTTGAGCGAAAAACTGGGCATCTCGGAAGGTTTGTTGTACCGCCGTGGCAACTTCAACGGCACGGGCGACCAATTGCTGATTGACGCCCTCATGGATGTTCAAGGCTCTGAAATTGCGTTCTCGCCGGGTTTTCGCTGGGGCACTACCCTCTTGCCAGGCCAAGCCATTACGCGGGAATGGCTGCTCGATATGACGGCCACCACCTACTCCTACGCCACCGTCACAGAAATGACCGGAGAGACCATCAAAACGGTGCTGGAAGACGTTTGTGACAACTTATTCAATCCAGACCCCTACTACCAGCAGGGTGGTGACATGGTGCGTGTAGGCGGCTTGCAATACCAATGCAACCCCACCGCAACCATGGGCAAGCGGATTGAAGAAATGCGATTGAATGGCAAGCTCATTGAAGCTGGCAAAAAATACAAAGTTGCAGGCTGGGCTCCGGTTGCGGAGGAAGCTCGTTCTCAAGGCAACAAGCTGGTTTGGGATGTGGTCGAGCAGTGGCTCAAAACTCAACCGAATGGCCGTATCAAGCCCCGTCAGTTGAATGCCCCAAAAATCACGGGTGGTTTGCCCAATCCTGGTTATGTTACCTAAGCCCAGTTAATTCAGAGACACAGAATGACCATCATGAAGACTTCACAGCAGTCCATGCCAGTCAAAAAAAACTGCAGCGAAGGGCCTTTCTTGGCGCCATGGCGACCGGCGTAGGCGCCTTAGGCATGTGGCCAGAAATGCAATTATTGGCAGCTGACCTCAAAGACTTTCTGTTGGGCCCACCCATGAAAGACATTCCAGCCACGCAAATTTCGAAGCATGTGTGGTTGATCTATTCGCCTGATGGATTTCCTACGCCTGAAAATCGCGGCATGATGTCCAACGTCACCTTCGTCGTCACCTCAGCAGGCGTTGTCATCATTGATTCAGGCAGTTCATTGCAAATTGGCCAAATGGCCATCCGGATGATTAAGAAAGTGACACTATTGCCAGTAGTGGCCATTTTCAATACACACTTTCATGGCGACCATTGGCTCGGTAATCATGCGTTCGTTGAGGCCTATGGCACTCAATTGCCTATCTATGCGTTGGCCAAAACCCAAGAAACCATCAAGGGCATGGAAGGCAATGCATGGCGCCTCTTGATGGAAAGATGGACCAATCAATCCACAGCAGGCACAAAGGTGTTTGCGCCCAACCAAGTTGTCACAAGCGGGCAGGAAATCAAAATTGGCGATGTTGATTTCGCCATGCACCACTATGGTCGAGCGCATACCGATGCCGATTTGTGCATTCAAGTGGTTCAAGACCAAGTCACTTGTGTAGGCGATATTGCAATGACCAACCGAATTGCCAACATGGATGACGGCTCTTATGCGGGAACATTCAAATACTACAAAGAATTGAGCCAAAGGACTGGTAAACAAATGTGGCTGCCTGGTCACGGCCGCCCCGCCAATGATTTGCTCGAAACTTACGGAGATTTTTTAGCAGGTATTTGGGAGCCTTGCCTACAAGCGGTCAAGGATGGGAGGTCAGAGGCAGAGGCTAAACAAATGGTTTTGACGGACCCTCGGGTCAAAAAACGTGCAACAGACATGCAAGGCTTTGAAGGCAATATTGGAAAATACACCAGTCTGGCTTACCTAGAAGCAGAAAAAGAAGCTTTTTAAGCCTCTGCGCCATTTATTGAATTGGGTGGCTGTAGCCGTAGTCAACCATCACAGACTTTGCTCTGTCAGTTTTCAAGTAGCGCATGAGTTCAATTGCTACAGAATTTTTTTGCCCTGCCAAAAGCAAAATGGCATCTTGCTGAATGGGAGAATAAAGCTGAGGCGGCACGATCCAAACAGATCCTTTTAAAAGCTTGCCTTCAGAGAAAACTTGCGACAGGGCGACAAAGCCAATTTGGGCATTTTCAGTTTCCACAAATTGATAGGCTTGGCTGATATTTTCACCTTGAACAAACTTCGACTTGAGCTGTTCAGTTAACTTCAAACTGTGAAGTGTCTCCATGGCGGCAACGCCATAAGGTGCTAGTTTGGGATTGGCGATGGCTAGCTTTTCAAAATGACCTGCTTTTAAAATCTCCCCCTCCTCATCGACCCGTCCACTTTGTCGACTCCAAAGCACCAGTTTGCCTTGTGCATAAGTAAAGCGAGTACCTGCAAGCCCCAGACCTTCTTTTTCTAATTTAGCAGGCGTTGCTCGGTCTGCTGCAACCAACAAATGAAAGGGACCGCCATTTTTGATCTGCGCATAAAAGGCACCCGTTGCGCCAAATGAAAGACGTACTTTGTGTCCAGATTCAAGTTCAAATTGTTGCGCAATTTTTCGCATCGGCAAGCTAAAATTGGAGGCCACAGCCACAGTGACTTCAGCCGCTTGAATAGAAATTGGCAGTGTAATTTGAAGAAAAAGAAATACAAAATATTGACGCATTGAACCGCCCTTACTCATGAAGATCAGCATGCCTGTCTTGCCGTTCACGCAAATTCTGCTTCACTGCGCTCAAGCTATCGCCACCCAGTGGTAAATTTTCATGCGCCAGGCACAGAGGACGTCCTCTTGCACCACTGGCCAAATAATCTTTCAACAAAGTCTTGTAAACCAGAAACTCATCAAGCAGACGCGAGACAGTTAAATAACTAAACACCGCATCGACCAATGCCTCTGGGGTAAGACCATAAGTCTTATGCGTTTGCCGCCACAGATTATCTGCAAAAGACATGAAAGCCCAAAACGGCGAATGATGCGGTGCATGAGCTTGCAAAATCAATGGCAGCGTTTGTTTAAAGCGTCCTGAATTAGCAATCAAATCCCAATACTTTGCCAGTCTGGTAAAGCACTCGAAGCTTTCTTTGTCAATGTCATTGTTTTCTCGAATGACATAAGGCGGCTGGCTGTCGTACACCATGCCATACGCCTGCGTGTGACGCGCCAAGGGGGTGCCTCTCAATCGCTTTAAGATACCCAATTGAATTTCTTGCGGCCCAATGCTGAGCAGGCGATCAAAGCCTTCTGCAAAACTTTGAAGGGTTTCGCCTGGCAAGCCAAAAATTAAATCCGTGTGCAAATGTGCATTCGACTCAGTCAGAAGCCAACGTAAATTAGCTTCTGTTTTGGCATTGTCTTGTCGCCTTGAGATTCGCTGCTGAACCTCTTCGTTGAAGCTTTGGATGCCCACCTCAAACTGCAACACTCTTGGGGGAAACTGAGAGATCAACTCTTTCAAGCGATCTGGCAAGTGGTCTGGTATGACCTCGAAATGAACCAGCAAGCCCTGCGCAGCATCATTGGCAAGTCGGTCAAGAAAGAACTGCAAAATTTGAGCCGAAGCTTCAATTTTCAAGTTGAATGTGCGATCGACAAACTTGAAATTTCTAGCGCCCCGATTGAACAAAATATTCAATTCTTGTAGGAACGGATTCAAGTCAAATGCCCATGCCGTTTTGTCTAAGGAACTCAAACAAAATTCACATTTAAACGGACACCCTCTAGAGGCCTCCACATAAAGCACTCTGTTGGCCAAATCAGAGTCTGAAAATTCGCGGTATGGCAATTCAATGTCACTCAAGGGCGGCTGCTCGCCCTGAATGATTTTCATCAAAGGTTTGGGGCCCTGCAGCAATGCAAGACACAACTTCGGAAAACTTACATCACCCCAACCCGAAATCACGTGGTCTGACAAGTGCACAATTTCTTGAGAGTCAGTCTCATGGCTCACTTCAGGCCCACCCAATACGACAATGACCCCAGGCCGCTGCGCTTTCAGGGCTCTGACAAGTTCAGTGGTTTGAATCACATTCCAGATGTACACCCCAAAGCCAATGATTTGAGGCCGGCCTGGCAATTCAGGCCCCAGTTGGCTCAGCAGTTCATGCACCATGTTCTGCATGGGTTTTGCCAAAGTAAATTCGGTCAATGCAGTAAGTTCCGCCAATTTGGAGCTGCCATGGCGCGCCATGTTGGCCATGAGGTAACGAAGTCCTAGGGAGGCGTGAATGTACTTTGCGTTGAGCGTGCAAAGAATAATGGCAGGCGACTGCGTCTCTATTTGGGACATGCCTACATTATCTAACGAGTCAGCTTGTCAAAGTGAGTTCAAGCTTCTGCTGAAAACAACTTCTTTTTTGACAAATTTTTCATGGTTGTCTTCCACTGCACTCAATTCGTACAAGTAGTTCACCATCATGGCACTGGATTGCGCCACACCCTTTTTAGACAAATCTGCAGCCCAATTGATATCGTGCAACTTAGCGCCATTGGCCATATGAAACTTGCCCACAGAATCGCCAGAAGCCTTGTGAGCAAATTTCGTGAGGTAAATAAAGCACAAATACATGAGAGCCGATTTTTCTTCGGCTCTGGCTAAGGCAGGCGTCCAACCCTTGGTTAAGCGTTTGGACCACTCGCCCTCTTTCATTAGTACTTTCAAAGATTGCGCAATTCGGCCTTTCTTGTCCTCTAAGGCTTCCAATGCGGTTGAGCCAGGCAGCGCATCCAGCCATCTGTTAAAGCCAGGTATGGGCGACAAGGTGCAAAAGGTTTTGACACTTGGAATTTCTTGAAGAATTTTTTCGGCTACGCGCTTGATCAAAAAATTGCCAAGCGATACACCACGCAGCCCGGGCTGGCAGTTACTGATGGAGTAAAAAATAGCTGTCTTAAATTTTTTAGAATCGAGGGACTCAGACTTCTTGTCAAGCAGCGGCCCGACTTCTTTTGAAATGGTGGTCACCAAAGCCACCTCCACAAAAATCAAAGGCTCGCCAGGCAACTGGGGATGAAAGAAGGCATAACAGCGGCGATCAGGTTGCAAGCGTCGCCTCAGATCGTCCCAGCCATCAATGGCATGCACTGACTCATGCTGAATGATTTTTTCAAGTAAGAGTGCCGACGATGACCATGTGATTTCGTGCAGTTCCAAGAAACCTGGATTGAACCAAGAATTCAACAAGTGCTGCATGTCTGCATCAACTGCCTTCAAACCGGACTTGATTTTGGTGTGCTCTAGCAAACGCTCCCGCATGCGAACAATGGTTTGCGTGCCGTTGGGTGCGCGATTGATTCGGCGCAACAATTCTTGTCTGGCAGGCTCGACAATTTTGAACAGTGCGACCAAGCTTTCATCGTCGTATTTATCGGCATACAGCTGTGCTGCCTGCAATACATCGATGGGGTCGGGACTGAATTTGTGGGCTAAAAATTCAAAGAATTTCAGCTGGTCTGGCTTGTCTAGCAGTTGGAACTGCTCTACAAACTTCGCAGCAATGCTTTGTGCATTGGCTTCGCCCTTCTCTGAAAGCAAGCTCAGAGCAATTTTTTGGGCGGATTCAAGTGATTTGGCTTTGGTGAACCGTTCAAACATGCTGGACCTAATGTGTGTGCTTTTAGAAATGATACGGGTAAGATATGAGATAGGCAATTAACATGTTGCTTGAAATTGTTGGCAGACAACAAAGCTAGGGAAAATGCTCATTATTCGCTCAAGGTCATTCAAAAATGCACAACGACATCCCTCAGTTAAGGCACATATTGAAGTCTGCAAAAACCATTGCAGTTGTAGGACTCTCTGCTCAGTGGAATCGGCCCAGTTATTTTGCAGCCAAGTACATGCAAGAGCATGGTTACAGAGTTATCCCTGTGAATCCACGTTATGCCGGTCAAGGCCAGTTTCCAGCAGAAGATATTTTGGGACAAAAGTGCTACGCGAGTCTGTTAGAAATTCCAGAGCCCGTCGACATGGTGGATGTCTTTCGCAAAACCGAAGACGTCTTGCCCATTGCCCAAGAGGCTTTTCAAATTGGCGCGGCCTGTTTGTGGCAGCAACTTGGGGTGGAAAACAGTGAAGCCAGTGCGTTGTTTCTCAACGATGGCAGGCTTTCTGTCACCAATCGCTGCGTCAAAATTGAACATGCTCGAATTTTTGGCGGGCTCAACTGGGTCGGGGTCAACACCGGCATCATCTCTGCAAAACGTCCAATAGATTGAGCCTAAGCATGAGTGACCACAACTTTCGCCCCGAAACATTGGCCATTCACGCTGGCCAAATTCCCGATGCCGCCACTGGCGCACGTGCCCTGCCCATCTATCAAACCAGCAGCTTTGTTTTTGACAGCGCCGACCATGCAGCCTCTTTGTTCAACCTGCAAACGTTTGGCAATGTTTACTCCAGGCTTAGCAACCCTACCGTTGCCGTGCTGGAAGAACGTGTTGCTGCGCTAGAAGGCGGCAGAGCTGGCGTTGCCTCTGCATCGGGCATGGCTGCTGAATCTATGGCGCTCATGACCATTTTGCAATCGGGCGATCATGTGGTGGCAGCCAGCGCTTTGTATGGGGGCTCCGTCACTTTGCTGGCCGTTAGCTTGGCCAAGTTTGGCATCCAAACCACGTTTGTAGACGCAAGCAAGGCCGATGCCTTTGCGGCTGCCATTCAACCCAATACCCGCGCCATCTTTGCCGAAAGCTTGGGCAATCCCAGCATGCTGGTTTTGGACATTGCAGCCATTGCAGATGTCGCCCATGCACATGGCTTGCCCCTCATCATTGACAACACCGTGCCCAGTCCGTTTCTGTGCAATCCGATTGCATTTGGCGCTGATGTGGTGGTGCACTCAGCCACCAAGTATTTGGCGGGTCATGGCACTACGTTGGGCGGTGTCATTGTAGAAAGCGGCAAGTTTCCGTGGGACAACGGCAAATTTCCGGGCATGACCGAGCCCTCGCCGGGCTATCATGGTGTGAAGTTTTACGAAACCTTTGGCGACTTTGGCTTCACCATGCGCTGTCGCATGGAGTGCCTGCGAGTTTATGGCGCGTCTCTCAGCCCCATGAGCGCTTGGCAAATTTTGCAGGGCGTTGAAACCCTGCCTTTGCGCATGGAAAGGCACTGCAGCAATGCTTTGGCCGTGGCCCAATTTTTACAAAATGATCCGCGTGTTGCTTGGGTTAATTACCCAGGCTTGCCAGATCACCCTCAACATGCTCTTATCAAAAAACAAATGCGTGGCGCGTCTGGCCTCTTGGCTTTTGGTGTGAAAGGTGGCTTACAGCAAGGGGTGAAGTTCATTGAAGCGGCTCGTTTCATGAGCCACCTGGTCAATATTGGCGATACACGCACCCTCATTAGCCACCCCGCTAGCACCACGCATCGCCAACTCAATGAGGAACAACAATTGGCAGCGGGTGTTGGACCCGACATGATTCGAATTTCGGTAGGCCTAGAACACATCGATGATATTTTGTGGGACATCGATCAAGCCTTGCACATAGCCAGCCAAATATCCGTTCCTGGAATTTCAAAATGACCAACATCTTCGAGCAAGACCTAGATCCAAATTCAGCGAATTTCACAGCGCTTTCGCCAGTCAGTTTTGTGGAGCGAAGCGCCGAGATTTTTGGCGACTTAAGTTCGGTTGTGCATGGCCACCGCAAATACACCTGGGCCCAAACGCGAGACAGATCTGCACGGCTTGCCGCTGCACTTCAAGCAATGGGCGTCGAACGCGGCACCACGGTCAGCGCCATGTTGCCCAACATCCCAGAGATGGTAGAAGTTCACTATGCGGTGCCTGCACTCAATGCTGTGCTCAACCCGATCAACACCCGGCTTGATGCCGCCCTGATTGCCTGGCAGCTCAATCACTGCGAGTGCGCTGTGCTCATTACAGACCGAGAGTTTGCCCCTGTCATGGCCAAAGCCCTGGACATTTTGAAAACTCAATTTGGCAGATCAATTGTGGTGATCGATGTTTGCGACTCTGAATACACAGGCCCTGGTGAACAGCTAGGGCAATTTGAATATGAAGCTTGGCTCGCATCGCACGAGCCTCTGTCGAAATTAGAAGGTCCGCAAAACGAGTGGGATGCCATTGCCGTCAGCTACACCAGTGGCACCACAGGCGACCCCAAAGGCGTTGTCACGCACCACCGTGGCGCTTACCTCAACGCTGTGAGCAATGTAGCCACTTGGACCATGCCGCACTTCCCTATTTATTTGTGGACCTTGCCCATGTTCCATTGCAACGGCTGGTGCTTTCCTTGGACGGTGGCCATGCTGGCCGGCACGCACGTGTGCTTACGCCGCGTAGAAGCTCAGCCCATCCTAGATGCCATGCGCGAGCACCGAGTCAACCACTACTGCGCTGCCCCCATCGTTCACAGCCTGATCTACAACGCCCCCGAAAGCATGCGGGCTGGCATTGACCAGCAAGTCAGAGGCATGGTGGCAGGCGCCGCGCCACCCGCCGCCATGATTGAAGGCATGGCCAAAATTGGTTTTGACATCACGCATGTTTATGGCCTGACCGAAGTCTATGGGCCCGCCAGCGTGTCGGTCAAACGTGAGTCTTGGGCCCACGAAAGTCTGACAGAACAAACTCGCTTGAATGGAAGGCAAGGTGTGCGGTATGTGCTACAAGAAGGCATGATGGTGATGGACCCTGAAACCATGGCGGAATGCCCTGCCGATGGCGCCACAATGGGCGAGATCATGTTCAAGGGCAACATTGTGATGAAGGGCTATTTGAAAAACCCACGTGCCACAGAGGAAGCTTTTGCAGGCGGCTGGTTTCACACCGGTGACTTGGCCGTGATGGAACCCGATCGCTATGTGAAAATCAAAGATCGCAGCAAAGACATCATCATCTCTGGCGGTGAAAACATCAGCTCCCTTGAAGTAGAAGACGCCCTCTATCGCCACCCTTCTGTGTTGGCATGCGCTGTCGTTGCCAAACCAGACCTCAAATGGGGCGAGTCACCCTTGGCATTTGTAGAAGTCAAATCTGGCGCAACCGTGTCTCAGGCAGACCTGATCGCGCATTGCAAAAACTTGTTGGCCAGCTACAAAGTGCCAAAAGAAATTCGCTTTGAGGAAATTCCAAAAACCTCTACAGGCAAAATACAAAAATTCCAACTGCGCGAACGCGCCAAAAATGCCAACTGAATTCAAAAGGTAACCACTATGACACAACCTGACGCTCCCTTGGTTCTTCGGCACGACGACGATCGCGGCGTGTGCACCCTCACCTTGAATCGGCCAGCCGCTTTCAACGCATTGAGCGAAGAGATGCTCACGGCCTTGCAAAGCGAGCTCGATAATTTGTCCAAAAGCCAGAAACTTCGGTTACTTGTCATTGCAGCGGCTGGCAAAGCTTTTTGTGCAGGTCATGACCTCCGACAAATGCGCGCTGAGCCCTCCATGAATTACTACCAAAAACTCTTTTCGCAATGCAGTCAGATGATGATGAGCATTCAAAAATTGCAAGTACCAGTCATTGCCAAAGTGCAAGGCATTGCCACGGCTGCTGGCTGCCAACTGGTTGCGCAATGCGATTTGGCTGTGGCCTCTTCGGAGGCCAAGTTTGCGGTTAGCGGTGTCAATTTGGGCTTGTTTTGCGCCACACCCAGTGTGGCCTTGTCTCGCAATGTGTCGCGCAAGGCGGCTTTTGAGATGCTGGTCTCTGGCGATTTCTTAAGCGCACAAGATGCTCTGAAACAAGGTTTGATCAATCAAATTGCCGAACCCGAAGAGATCGACGCCTGCCTAGAGACCTTGGTTGGCAAAATTCTTTCAAAACCTCAAGTTGCTTTGGCCATGGGCAAAGAGTTGTTTTACATGCAACTCGAAACTGGGATTGAGAAAGCCTACGAATATGCGTCTCAAACCATGGCTTGCAACATGATGGACAACTCGGCACTCGAGGGTGTGCAGGCGTTCATAGAAAAACGAAAGCCCAATTGGACTGCCACTTAGCAGAATCCCGATTTAGCAGACCTGCCATTTAGGCATTGGCTGCTAAATCTAAAAAGACCCGCCCGTTCTCAATTTTGACGGGCCATGCTTTGGCAGGTTCTGTGGCTGGGCCGCATGCAATGGAACCATCGCGCACATCAAACAGTGCTTGGTGAAAAGGGCACTCCACAAAGTTGCCTTCGACGAACCCTTCGCAAAGCTTGGCATTGCCATGACTGCATTCATTGTTGATTGCAAACACGCCTTCATCCACTTTAAAAATAGCGATGTCGAAATTCAGCTGTGTGACAGCAATGCCTGCACCTTCAAATAGATCAGCCTCAGCGGCTACGTTAATCCAGTTGCTCATGATTAGATGGGATAAATGATGGAGTTGGGAATCATCTCACTGTCATAGATGCAAAGGCGCTCTTCAAACTTGAAGCCCTCTGTCGTTTGAACGATGATGTCAAGGTAGCGTCCCACATTGAAAACGGTCGACTCTTTGTCGAGTTTGGTGCGAAAAACTGCGTAGTTGGCTTCACTGAAAATACGGCCTTGTTCTACTTTACGTACGACGGGCGCACCCACCACATGTCGCTGGTAATAGGGGTCATGGAACAAAGTTTCAGAAATGCCATAGACCCGGTCTTTCAGCATGCCTTTGCTTGTGAGCGACAAAGTAGCCAGCGGAAAGCCTCGTTCGTGATTTTCGCGAGGCTGAAGTTTGTAGACACACTTTTCAGTGAAAAATTCTGGCCACAAATCCCATTTCCCACTGCCAACTGCGCTGGCGTAATCGGCATAGAGTTGTTGAATGCCAAACCAAGTTTGCATGTCTACCATGATCAGTTCTCCATCACTTTGCGCCAGTATTCATACATGCCGCGAATGAGTGTTTCTGTCACCATGTGCTCCGTTTCCTCAACATCGCGCCCACCTAACTCGACCAAGGTGCGATGCTTGGGTTTGCTTTCAAAGGCTTGTTGAGAAAACTCAATCACTTCACCATCATCTGCAGACACAAAGCCTGCAGGCCCAAATAAGTTGGCTTGCCGCAAACGGCGCTCTGTCATCTCTTGTGTGTCGTCTTCAAAGCCAAAGTGCGTCCAGACAAAATCGAATGCGCCATGGCCATCGGGCTGAATGTGGCGCGTCGAAACGCTGTTCACTTGCTGCTGAAAAATAACACTGGGAAACAAAGTTATCATCACTGCGGTTGGCCCACCCCACCAAGGCTCTGGCACGATGTCTAAGAAGCTAGCGTCGTGCAATTGCATGCTGGCTTTGAAGCTGCTCACTTGCGTCACATCGGATGCTTGGCCTGTGGCTTGCCCCGCAGAACCGCGTGTCGAAATCATGGCCGCATGCCGATGGTGGTCATCCATGCGGAGCTCGCTTTTGTTGTCTGCTCGCCAAAGCCCAAAGGTGACAAACCAAGTGTGTAACAAACCGGGGTGGTAAGGGTCTTTGATGTTCTCTTGCATGAGCTTCCAGTTGCCTGGAATGCGCTGCCTGTTATAACCCAATATTTTCAATTGGCGACCATTGAACAAACGATCAAAGTACTGAAGGATGGTGGGCCCCATGAAGTCTTCCAAGGACTCTACTTCATGGTCAAAAGAAGCAAACACTACGCCACCGCGCGAGGCCACTTTCAATGCCGTCAGCCCATGATCTTTGGGATCAAAATCAGCCGGCATGCCGCCATTGACTTTGCCGTCTTGGCGAACGCCACGCCGAAATGGAACCCCCTGCAACTTCCCATCTAGCGCATAGCTCCACTGATGGTAAGGACAAACAAGCTCTTTTTTATTGCCGTGTCGTTCGCGACAAAACGCCATGCCCCGATGCGCGCACACATTTTCCACCACATGAATTTGCCCATCTTGGTTCCGCGTCATGATCACAGAACGCTCGCCAATGGATGTGCGTTTGAAATCACCCTTGTTGGGAATTTCTGCTTCTAAGCCAACATAACTCCAATGCGCTTTGTAAAAGAAACGCTCTAGTTCTTTGGCGTGCGTATCTGATTGGGTGTAAACAGCAAAAGGAATGCGGCTGGTGCCGCTGGTCTCCCAGTGAATGGCTTGCTCTTTCATGGGTGCATGGCTCCGCTACGTTTCATCTTCAGAATCATGCCACGATGCCGGTGCTTAGTTAAGACAGCCTCGATAAACCTCAACGGCCTTGTTGAAAGCTGATTTTTCAATTCAGGCTCAATTTATTTCGCATCGCGAAATTTGATCTCATTTTTTATCATGACGGTCCCTATCAGCGGACTGTCAGGCGCTACTTTTAAGATCTAATACTGACTGCATCAATCTCTCATGCAGTTATAAAAAACGAGGACGAAAATGGCTACCCAAAAATCAAAAATTATTTACACCCTGACCGACGAAGCGCCATTGCTGGCCACCGCGGCCTTTTTGCCTGTCATTCAAGCGTTCACTCAGCCTGCTGATATCGACATTGAAACGAGTGACATTTCTGTTGCAGGCCGAGTTTTGGGCGAGTTTCCAGACTACCTGACACCCCAACAAAAGGTGGTGGACAACTTGGCAGATTTGGGCAGGCGCACTCTGCTCCCAGAAACCAATATCATCAAATTGCCCAATATCAGCGCTTCTGTGCACCAGTTGGCCGGCGTGATCAAAGAACTCCAATCCCAAGGATTTAATGTTCCAGATTACCCTGAAGACCCCAAAACAGATGCTGATAAAGCCATTAGCGCTCGCTACTCCAAATGTTTAGGAAGTGCCGTCAATCCTGTTTTGCGTGAAGGCAACTCAGACCGCCGCGCCCCGCTGGCTGTGAAGAACTTCGCTAGAAAAAACCCACACAGCATGGGTGAATGGAGCATGGCTTCTCGCTCGCACGTGGCGCACATGAAACACGGCGACTTCTACCATGGCGAAAAATCCATGACCCTGGACAAAGCACGCGATGTCCGCATGGAACTCATCACCCAATCAGGCAAGGCAGTGGTCTTGAAAGCCAAAGTCTCCTTGCAGGCTGCCGAAATCGTCGACAGCATGTTCATGAGTAAAAAAGCGTTGTGCGAGTTTTACGAAGAGCAAATGGAAGATGCGCGCAAATCTGGTGTGATGTTCTCCTTGCACGTCAAGGCCACCATGATGAAAGTGTCACACCCCATCGTGTTTGGACACGCTGTCAGAATCTTCTACAAAGAAGCCTTTGAAAAGCACGCTAAGGTTTTTGAAGAGTTGGGTATCAATGTCAACAACGGTATGGTTGATCTTGAAGAGAAGATAGAAACATTGCCCCATTCTTTGCATGACGAAATCGTTCGCGACCTGCACGCTTGCCACGAGCACCGCCCCGATTTGGCCATGGTTGATTCCGCCAAAGGCATTACCAACTTGCATGCGCCCAACGACGTGATCGTAGACGCCTCCATGCCCGCCATGATTCGCATTGGCGGCAAAATGTGGGGTGCTGACGGCAAACCCAAGGACACCAAAGCAGTTATTCCCGAGTCCACATTTGCCCGCATCTACCAAGAGGTCATCAATTTCTGCAAAACCAATGGCAACTTTGATCCCCGCACCATGGGCACAGTGCCCAACGTTGGCCTGATGGCGCAACAAGCTGAGGAATACGGCTCACACGACAAGACATTTGAAATTGCAGAAGACGGCATTGCCAACATTGTGGACATCGCCACAGGCGAAGTCTTGTTGTCACAAAACGTTGAAACGGGCGACATCTGGCGCATGTGCCAAGTGAAAGATGCACCCATTCGCGATTGGGTCAAGTTGTCCGTCACACGTGCTCGCAACTCTGGCACGCCTGCTTTGTTCTGGCTTGATCCTTATCGCCCTCATGAAGCGGAAATGATCAAGAAAGTCGAAACTTACTTGAAAGACCACGACACCAAGGGCCTGGACATTCAAATCATGTCGCAAGTTCGCGCCATGCGCTACACGCTTGAGCGCGTGATCCGTGGCTTGGACACCATCTCTGTCACTGGCAATATCTTGCGCGACTACCTCACTGACTTGTTCCCCATCATGGAGTTAGGCACCAGCGCCAAAATGCTGTCCATCGTACCGTTGATGGCTGGCGGCGGCATGTACGAAACAGGTGCAGGTGGTTCAGCACCTAAGCACGTGAAGCAGTTGGTGGAAGAGAACCACCTGCGCTGGGACTCGCTGGGTGAGTTCTTGGCCTTGGCAGCTTCTTTGGAAGATTTGGGAATTAAAACTGGCAATCAGAAAGCCAAAGTCTTAGCCAAAGCACTCGATGCTGCCACTGGGTCCTTGTTGGCCAACAACAAAAATCCATCGACTAAAACTGGTGAATTGGACAATCGTGGCAGCCAGTTCTACTTGGCCATGTACTGGGCACAAGAACTTGCAGCTCAAACGGAAGACAAAGATTTACAAGCCAAGTTTTCAACTTTGGCCAAATCTTTGACTGAAAATGAAAAGAAAATTGTGGACGAATTGAAATCCGTACAGGGCAAACCTGTGGATATTGGTGGCTATTACAAACCCTCAGCTGAGTTGCTGCAAAAGGTCATGTGCCCAAGCAACACTTTCAATGCCATTTTGAAAGCCGCCCACGCTTAATGAAGTCACTCACACCTGCTTTTGCAGCAGGTGCTTTATCCCAAAACCGCATCACTCACATGGTGCGGTTTTTTTACGATTCAAACAGATCCGTTTGATTCACATTGGCAGCAGTTGCCCTTACTGCTGATTTTTTGGCCGTTAACTCTGCAGGCCAACGCTTCAATCGCTTTAATTCACCGCGATTCATACAGCGGTACAGCGCCAGCAATTTCGCAGACGACTCAGACTCAATCGCAACGTATTGTTTGCCTAAGTAGCTGATCTCTCTTCCGCGGATGGACAAAGACCCCTCACTGGTTTTGAGATCAGTTCTAGAAAAGGCCGTAATGGCTCGCAATGTGATTTTATTCATACAAAGTCTAGTTTACCAACTTATGGTTGTAAATCCAATAGTTAAATAACCAGTAATTTACAGGCCATTGTTAATGAAATAATATGTTTAAAAACATAGGCTTAGCCTCTAATAGCATCCCAGATGAGTTTCAAAGAGACCAGAAAGAGCCCCGCTTGAACCAATTTGAAAAACCAAGCGTCAGCAATTCGTTTGGTGAGATAGGCACCTAAAAAAGTGCCAAGAAAAGCAAAAGGAACCAAGACAAGCGCATCCCTCAAATCATCCAAACTATAAGGGCTGAGATTTTGATAAGGGCCAATTTTGGCCACATTGATGATCGCAAACAAAATGGTGGCAGTCCCTGCAAACTCTGCCTTGGGTAGCTTCTGGGGCAATATAAAAACTTGAAAAGGAGGGCCTCCCGCATGAGCAATGAAACTGGTAAAGCCAGAAACAGCCCCCCAAAAAGCACCTTTTGGAACCGATGCAGGCAAGGCACTATCAACCTGCCCTCGCTTGAACCAAGTCTGCAAACAAAAACTCACCCCTACCAATCCGATGATGAGTTTGATGGTCAGGTCTGAAATCATGGATGCCGTGAACCACCCAATCAAAATACCCAACATACTCGCAGGCACCAAGATTTTCAAATTGATGAGACTGAAATTCCTTCGGTAAAGCCATACGCCTACGACATCAGAAATGATGTAGAGAGGCAACAAAAGAACGACGGCTTTCAAGGGTGACATCACCAAGGAAAGCAAGGGCACCGACATCATGCCCACCAAGGGCAAGCCACCCTTGGACATGCCAATGAGCACGGCTGCACAACTGGCAATCACCAAATACTGACTAATTTCCATGTCAACCTTGATTCAAAACACTTACAAGTGTTTTTTGTTTATTCGAAGAGCTTGGGGTACTTCAAGATACGCCAGCAACTGAAGGTTGCCAAGGCTGAAATGCCCAGCGTGATCCAAATGACGAGCGCGTAACTTTGCGTCATGTCAAAAACCTGACCCGCCAAAACGGGCCCCAACAAATTACCCAAAGCTGCGCCTGTGTAAAGCGTGCCAATGATGGCAGAAACAGCCCTGCCCCCAAACAGATCCATGCAGATGGCTGGAAGCAAAGAAACAATGCTGCCATAGCTGAGCCCAAACCAAAGGGCAAACACAGCAAACATCCAACGTTCTTGTGCGCCAGCCCACACCAAATAAGACAGCCCCATGAGGCATTGCATCAGCATGAGGGTTTTGATTCGCCCCATGCGATCGGCCAGCCAACCAATTGCAAATCGGCCAACCAAACTGCCAATGCCAATCAAGCCAACCAGGCCCACTGCTTGTGCATCCGGCACGCCTGCATCTCTGGCTGCTGCAGAAATGTGCGCAAAGGGAACAAACATGACCGGCGCACCCAACAAGGTGCCCATGTAGAGCCATTTAAAAGAGGGGGTTTTCAAAGTGGCTGAAAGTGTCAGGCCAGGCAGTTGGCCACTTGTGTTGCCATCTAGATTAGGGGCACGCTGCAACAAAAACCCAGCCATCAAGCCAATCAGCAATACCCCTGCCGACATCATTTGAAGCGCTTCTCGCCAATTGATCTCGGTCAGCAAGTAGCTCACGACCACCGGCAAAATGAGTGTGCCTGCACCGATACCCGAGCTGGCAATACCAGAGGCCAACCCCCGGCGCTTGTTAAACCAAGGCTGAACACAGGCAATGGATGGGGTATAGACAAGGGCAATGCCCAATCCCACCAAAAGACCGTAGCTGAGATAGACGGTAGCCAAGCTTTGCGCCAAGCTGGTCAAAAACAAACCCATGGCGATGAAAATCATGCCGGTCATGCACACCAGGCGAGGGCCCCATCGATCGGCCAACATGCCACTACCTGCACCTAATACGAAGTAGACCAGGCCGCAAAGACCAAAGATCCAAGAAACATCGGCCCGCTGCGCTGAAAATTCCTTGGCAAAATTTTCAAAAAATGCTGCGAACGAGTAAGACACGCCAAAAATGACTGCCAAGCAGACAAAAGTTGCCCAGACAACCACCCATGCTTTGCGGGATTCCATTCGCCATCAACCCCGACTGGCCAAAGCGTCGGGGATGATCTGCATTTTGTTGGGCATGACGTGTCTTCCTGAGGCCTGATTGATTGGCTTGTAGTTTAGTGTTTTTTAAAAAGTACCTGAATTTTTCTTACGCGCTTCGATCAGAAACCTGAAACTCAATTTATGCTCTACTGTCATTTTCAATGAAAGTACGAAGCATGAGCTCTCCCATCACTCCTAGGCTACCGGGCATTCGTTTTGTGCACTCACCTGGGCCAACCCATGTCCCCGATGAAGTCATGCACGCCATGCAAAGGCCGATGACTGACTTGTCAGACCCCCGCGTGGGCGCCCTCATTGCGGCTTGCGAAAAAGGCATGAAAGAGTTGCTTCAATCGCCGGCCTCCGATGTCTTCTTTTACGCCAGCAATGGCCATGGTGTGTGGGAAGCCGCATCGGCCAATTTGGGCTCTGACCAACACAGCTTGTTGATTGCAGGCTCTGGCCATTTCTCTGACCAATGGGCCATTCAAACCACCGGCTTAGGTCTGCCTGTCATCAGAACACCTCATACAGAAGGTCAGCAAATTGATGTGACTGCCATTGAAGCCGCACTTCGCGCAGATACAGCGCACAAAATTTCAGCGGTCATGGTGGTTCATACCGATACCGCCAGCGGCATCACAAGCGATCTCCAAGCCATTCGCGCCGCCATTAACCGCACGGGCCACCCAGCGCTGTATGTGGTCGATGTGGTGGCTTCCTTGGGAGCAGCACCCTTTGACATGGATGCACTGGGTGCTGATGTGTGTTTGGGCAGCTCTCAAAAAGGCTTGATGATGCCGCCAGGCTTAGGCTTTGTGGCCGTCAATGCCAAAGCTTTTGCCTGGTCTGAGGCGCACGCCAAACCTCGCTACTACTGGAGTTGGTTAGAGCGTAAAACCGATAACCAATCGGCCAAGTTTTGCGGCACCCCACCTTTGGCACACCTTGCAGGTTTAGAGGTTTCATTGGGCTTGCTGAAAGAAGAGGGCCTGTCAGCGGTTCATGCACGTCATCACAGATTGGGCGCGGCAGTAAGAGCAGCCGTCACTTGCTGGGCCGCAGCTGGCGCCATCAAACTGCACTGCCAAGATCCAAAAGGCTTCTCATCTTCAGTCACAGCCATTGAAGTTGCTCACGGCATTGACCCAGAAGCCATGCGCACTGTGGCACGCGAAAAATTTCAAGTGGCCATTGCAGGTGGTTTAGGCCCCTTGGCTGGTCGTGTCTTTCGAATTGGTCATTTGGGCGATATGAATGAACCCATGATCTTGGGTGCACTTGCAGGTATAGAAGCAGCCATGACGGTTCAAAAAATTCCCTATGGTCCGAATGGCATGGCAGCGGCCATTGCCTATTTGGCACAGCACACGCCCAGCCCTGCCTAAGCTCAAGCGTCATACGGAGGTATTTCTAGCGCCGCATACAAAGGCAAAATTTCTGCACGAATTTGTTTGAAGTGGTAGGCGTAAACGAGGGCTGCGCTCAAACCCGTTGCGCCAAAAATCGCCAATGCGTTTTGGCTCCCAATGTGATCGGCCAACCAACCAGAAAACAGCGATCCGACTGGTGACATGCCCAAGAATGACATCACATACAAGGCCGCCACGCGCCCCCGCAACTCGTCTGGCACGATGCTTTGCAGCACTGTATTGGTCGAGGCTGCCGTAAGCATCATGCTTAAGGATGAAACAAACAACATGGGCAAGGCCAGCCACAAGCTCTCAGAGAAAGAGAAGGCCACCAAGGCGAGCCCCGCTATTCCTGCACTCCAACCAATGACTTTGAACAGGCCTCGAATATTGGTTCTGGAGGCCAAGTAGATCATGCCGCAAACCGCGCCCAGACCAGCGGAGCTGTAAAGCAGACCCAAGGTTCTGGAATCGCCATGAAACCTTTCGCTGGCAAACCAGGGCATGAGTGAGCCATAGGAATGCAAACAAAAGCTGCTGACAGCCAAAAGCAACAACGCACATCGGCTTGGAAAAAAGCCATAGGCGTAATCAATCCCCACCATGAGTTGCTTCAAGATACTCGAAGGACCTTGGCGTGCAACATGTGAAGCAATGCTTGTGGCACGCAGTGCAAACAGCACCGCCAAGCGCATGACGCAATTGACGGCAAAACTCCAAACCTCGCCAAATGTGGCCGTGACCAGGCCGCCTAACATGGGGCCAATGAACCTGGCGCCATTCATCACAGTTGAATTGAGTGCAATGGCGTTGGTCAGTTCTTGGCGGTTGGGCAAAAGTTTAGAAATAAGGGCTTGCCTGGCTGGCGCATCAAAGGCATTGCCCAAACCAAGCACCGCATTGCCCAGCACAACATGCCATGCTTCAATATGCCCACTGACCATGAGCGCCAACATGACCAAGGACTGCAACATGGCCAAGGTATTGGTGGCAAATAAAACGCGCCGAACATCTAGGCGGTCAAGCAAGACACCGGCAAATGGGGTGATCACCAACATGGGAATCTGCAAACTGAAGGCAGCCAAACCCAACATCAAAGTGGAGCCAGAAAGTTGGTAAACCAGCCAACTGGTGGCAATCAATTGCACCCAGTTGCCAATTTGGGAGGTGCCCTGCCCCACGATGAACAATCGAAAATTCCGGTGCTGAAGCGCACGCAGACTGTTCGGTAGTTTCATGGGCTCGAAGCGAACTTGACTTTTTCCAAATGGCGCTTAGTGGTGGTTGCCACTGCCGCCCTTTAAGTGGGCATTCATCTGCGCTTCGTTGGGCAAAAACAAAACGATGATGGCGCCCAAAGCAGCCACGCAGGTGAGTGCCACCATAAGTTGCGTAAAGCCGGCCACCTTCACCACAGGCCCAAGCAAGTAAACAGCGATCGAGCTGAAACCAAACGAAATGGCAATGCGTGTACCGCTCACACGTGAGCGCATGGCATCGTCAATGTAACGAACCACCATGGTGTCGTTGAATGGAATTGCACCAAAAACCATCACCATGTAAGCGATGGCTGCAACATACCAAATCCAACCAGAGGTTTGCGACGCCACCCCAAAAGCCACAATTTGAAGAAGCAAGACACCAAAGAACAAGGGCTTCATGGGAAATCGATCTAGCAAGCGACCGACCACCAACTGCGCCAAAGAGGCCACCGCATAAACGGCAGCCAACAGCATGCCCAAACGAGAAGGGTCGTTCACCAAGCCATCCAGTCGCTCGGCCAACAACTGTGCATTGCCGTTAGTGGTAATGTTGAACAACACGCTGGTGGTGGTGGCCGTTGCAACCATGACCACGAAAGTTCGCCATGCCACATGCTTGGGCAACTGGACTGAATTGGATTTCTTTTTAGCGGGCGCATCCGACTCATGGGGCGCCGCCCAAGCAAATACAAAACCGCAAGCGATAGAGACCAAACCGGGCACGATGAAAGCTACTCGCCATCCCTGCCAAGCCACCAAAAATCCCGTTGAAAGGGCTGCCAAGGCAATGCCCAAATTGCCCGCTAGACCGTTGATGCCAATGGTGAATCCTGGTCGAACTGCTTTTTGGACCAACATGGGAATGCCAACAGGATGGTAAATGGCGGAAAAAACACCTAAAACAGTGAGCGCAATGCCCATTTGAAGAGGGGTTTGAGTGAGGGAGACACAAATGGCCGAGAGACCCATGCCGAAAAAAAACACCAGCATCATTTCTCTGCGTCCCCACAGATCCCCCATGCGCCCAGCAGGAATTGAGGCAAAACCAAACATCATGAAGGCGCCCACTGTGTAGGGCATCATGTCCTCCCAACCGGCGACCCCAAAATCTTGGGCGATGGCACTCACAGCAGTTGCAAAAATCAATAAAAACAGATGGTCAAGCGCGTGGCCCAAATTCAGCAGCAGAGAAGGAAGGAATGGCATGCAAGCTCGATTAAACGGTTGGGGTAGCCTAAGCGGCATTCGAAAACACCAATGGAATCCTCATTAAACCGCAAACTAGAAGTATTTTGTTGTGAACTTCACTCACAGAATCAAGGGAATATCCTGTGCTCAAAATCCAAAAATTCAAATAGGCTTGGGGCTCAATTTTGATCCTTTGGAGTTTTAAATGGCATCTTTCAAGTTACGCCCATCATTTTCATGGGTCTCAACCCTGGCTTTATGTGTGGGCATGGCCAGTGCCTTGCTGTCAGCCCCCGCCGCATTGGCACAAGCTTTTCCCAACAAAGCCATTCGGCTGGTCTGCCCCTTTCCCCCAGGCGGCGCTGTCGATATTGCTTCCAGAGCCATTGCACTAGAGTTATCAAAAAATTTAGGCCAACCCGTCACGGTTGACAATAAACCAGGTGCAGGCGGCAACATTGGCGGTGCTGAAGTGGCCCGATCCAACCCTGATGGCTACACCATTTTCATGACCACCAGCGGCATTCAGGCCATCAATCCTGCACTGTATGCCAAGATGCCATTTGACCCCAACAAAGACTTAATACCTGTTACAGCCTTGGTTTCCTTGAACAATGTTCTGGTTTTGCACCCATCGATCAAAGCCAACTCTGTCTCAGAGGTCATTGCGCTTGCCAAATCACAACCACCAGGCGCCATGAATTACGCTTCCAGTGGCAGTGGCACCAGCATTCACATGTCTGGCGAGATGTTCAAATCTCTGACTAATGTCAACATCACACACATTCCCTACAAAGGCAGTGCACCCGCTGTCACTGACCTTCTGGGTGGTCAAGTCATGATGATGTTTGACAACATTCCGTCGGCCATTCCTCACATCAAATCTGGCAAGCTGAAAGCTTTGGCCACCACCGGTTCCAAACGCGATCCTTTGCTGCCCGATTTGCCCACCATGGCAGAGGCAGGAGTGGCGGGCTATGAATCAGGCGTGTGGTTTGGCTTGGCAGTGCCAGCCAATACACCTCGTGATGTGGTCATGAAACTTAATGCAGAAACGGTGAAAGGCACCAAGTCACCCGAGTTCGTTAAACGCATGACCGAGTTGGGCTACATCATCATGGGCAGCAGCCCAGAAACCATGGCCGAGATGAACAAAGCAGAAGTGCAACGCTGGGGCCCGATTGTCAGAGCCTCTGGCGCGAAGGCTGACTGACATTAGCGGCAACTCAGGTGATTCGACGCGCATGAGTTGCAACAATATCTGATGCACAAAGCAGATTCTCTACTTCGCATCATCGTGATGGGTGTTTCTGGATCCGGCAAATCAACGCTGGCTGAAGGACTTTCAAAGTCACTTGGCTTGCCCATGAAAGACGGCGACGAACTTCACCTGCCCGAAAGTGTGGCCAAGATGAGTGCAGGCATTGCCCTTGAAGATGCCGACCGCTGGCCTTGGCTAGACCGCATTGCCAACTACCTTGCCAATTCAGAACAAAACCCTAGCGTCAAAGCTGGGGCTATCGTGGCCTGCTCTGCCCTCAAGCGTATTTACAGAGATCGCATCCGGCAACAAGCAGGCCCCGTTGTGTTTCTATTTTTAGATGGCACACCAGACCTGATCAAGCAGCGCATGCAAGATCGCAAGGGCCATTACATGCAAGCTGGCTTGTTAGACAGTCAATTGCAAACTTTAGAAAAACCCGGTGCTGATGAAAGTGATGTCATCGCTTTGAGCATCAATCAGGCCGTATCGGATCTTTTAGAAAATGCCATGGTCAAGTTAGTCGCTTACCAAGAAGATGCACTGAGGCATCACGGCCCTTTCGCTCAAACCCATTCTCTTCACAAACATTAGGACTTTCATGTTCATTCGATGCGCATTTTTTCAAGGCAATGTCAAACCCGGCATGGAGCAAGCATTCAACAACTACATTCGAAAGGAACTGGTTCCCTTGTGGACTCGGTTTCCTGGCGCGCAAGAAGTGCGCGTTTTAAGGCAAGTTGAAAGTGATGTGGCCGACCCTCACTTTGGCATGGTACTTTCTGTGCGCTACCCCACACGCGAATCGATTGAAATTGCATTGGCTTCAGAAGTGCGTCTCAAAAGCCGCGAAGTTTCTAAGGATCTCATTGCCATGTTTGATGGCACTGTGTTCCACACCGTTTTCAGCGCTGACGACTATGCGTTGCCAACCGATTAATTCTTTCAACCACGTTAAAACCACAGGAGATTCCACCATGAAAATTTCTCGCATTCTCGTTGCTTGCTTAATCGCAAGCATGGGCTCGGCTGCATTTGCTGCCAAGTTCAACCTCAAAATGGGACACGCTGTAAATACCACAGACGGCCAACACGCAGCCGCCATGAAACTGGCTGAGTTGGTCAAACAACGTACCAATGGCGATGTTGAAATTACCATCTTCCCCGCCAACCAATTGGGCAACGATGCAGCCATGATCAACGGCGTGCGCGGTGGCACCATTGACATCGTGTCGAGCGGCGCCTCTAACTTCAACGGCATTGTGCCCAACACTGCTGCCATGGAATTGCCTTTTGTCTTTCGCAGCGCTCAGCATGCCTACACAGTTTTAGATGGCACCATCGGTACCGGCGTTTTGAACGAGCTGGCACCTCACAGCATGAAAGGCTTGGCTTATTGGGAAAATGGCTGGCGCGCATTCACCAACAACAAGCGCCCAGTGAACAAGCCAGAAGACTTGAAGGGCCTGAAGATTCGCTCTACGCCAAACCCTTATCACATTCAAGCTTTTAAATTGCTTGGCATGAACCCTTCACCTATGCCTATTGCTGAGCTTTACACAGCCTTGGAAACCGGCACCTTTGACGCTCAAGAGCACCCTATCAACGTCACTTGGTCTTCTAAGTTTTACGAAGTTCAAAAGCACTTGACTGTGAGCAACCACGTTTACTCACCCTTGATTGTGGCCATGAACAAAGGCAAGTTTGACTCTTTACCAGCCAACTACCAAACCATTGTGATGGAAGCAGCCCGTGAAGCTGCCAAGTACCAGCGTAACTTGAATGCATCCAATGCTGGCAAAGTTGTTGCAGACTTGAAAAAATCTGGCATGCAAGTCATTGAGAATGTCGACATGGCGCCCTTCCAGAAAATTGTGTCTGCAGAAATTGCCAAAACTTTTGGTGAAAAGAACGGTCCTGCTTTGTTGCAAGCCATCGAAAACACCAAGTAATTTTTGCTTCGAAAGCCCTCTTCCACGGAGGAGGGCTTTTTAATGTGTGATTCCTATGAAAAAAATAAACGATCTCTTTTTTCGACTGGCCGAGTTCACCTTGGTGATCATGCTGTCAGCCATGGTCATCATGGTGTTTGGTAACGTGGTTTTGCGATACGGATTTAACGATGGCATCATCAGTTCCGAAGAATTGTCGCGCTTCTTGTTCATTTGGATCACATTTTTGGGCGCCATTGTCACCATGCGTGACAACGCTCACTTAGGCCTTGACTCTGTGGTGCGAAAGCTAAGCCTTACGGGTAAAAAAATTGCATTTGGCATTTCAAATGTTTTGATGCTCATGTGCTGTGTGCTCATGTTTTATGGCACGTTCAAACAGCACGGCATCAATGCCACCACCCGTTCTGGCGTGACCGAGCTCCCCATGAGTTGGGTGTATGGCGTGGGTTACATCACCAGCATTGCCATGGGCCTCATGATCATTGGCAAATTAGTGCGCTTAGCCAAAGGTGAATTCAACGAAGCCGATCTCATTCAAGTGACCGACTCTGAAGAAGATGCCAAGCCGCACATGCAAGAGGCCGTCAAATGACCGTCTTTATTTTCATTGTCTCTTTGCTAGGTGCTATGGCTTTGGGCATGCCCTTGGCTTTTTCACTCATCGTCTCGGGTGTGGCACTCATGTTGCACCTGGACAACTTCGACACACAAATCGTGTCACAAAATTTAATTAATGGTGCCGACAACTTTCCTTTGATGGCGGTGCCGTTCTTCATGTTAGCGGGTGAACTCATGAACGCAGGCGGCATGAGCCGGCGCATCGTGAACTCAGCCTTGGTATGGGTGGGCCACTTCAAGGGCGGTTTGGGTTATGTGGCCGTGTTTGCGGCGCTCGTTATGGCCAGTTTGTCTGGCTCCGCTGTGGCCGACACAGCAGCCTTGGCCGCCGTGCTCATGCCCATGATGCGCGATGCCGGCTATCGCATGGACAGGTCGGCAGGTCTCATTGCAGCTGGCGGCATCATTGCGCCTGTCATACCGCCCTCTATTGGCTTTATTTTGTTTGGCGTGATCGGGGGCGTCTCTATTTCGAAACTGTTCATGGCAGGTATTTTCCCGGGCATTTTGATGGGCGTTGCTTTGCTCATCACATGGTGGATTGTGGCCCGCAAAGACGATGTCAAAGTCTCCCCCCGCGTGCCCATGAAAGAAAAATTGCGGGTTACAGCCGATGCATTTTGGTGCTATTTGTTGGCTGTCACCATCATTGGCGGCATGAAGATGGGCATCTTCACGCCCACAGAAGCAGCCGTGGTGGCCGTGGTCTATGCGCTGTTGGTTGGGCTTTTTGTCTACCGAGAAATCAAATTCAAAGACCTGTACCGCATCATTTTGGCGGCTGCCAAAATCTCATCTGTTGTCATGTTTTTAGTGGCTGCCGCCTTGGTCTCAGCTTGGCTTATCACCATTGCCAACATTCCCGCCCAAGTGGTTGAGATGATGCGCCCCTTCATTGACAACCCCATGCTTTTGATGGTCATGTTGATGCTTTTGGTACTGGTTGTGGGAACGGCACTTGACTTTGCGCCAACGGTTCTCATTTTGACACCTGTCCTCATGCCATTGGTTCGCGAAGCGGGCATCAACCCCGTTTACTTTGGTGTCTTGTTCATCATCAACAATGCCATTGGTTTGCTCACTCCCCCTGTTGGCACCGTGCTCAACGTGGTGTGTGGTGTGGGGCGCATTCCCATGCACGACGTGATTCGCGGTGTGATGCCCTTCTTGATCTCTCAAGTGGTGGTCATGGGCTTTCTCATTGCTTTTCCCATCTTGGTGTTGGGCCCGCTTAAATGGCTTTCAAGTTAAATCCAATTCAATTATGAGCGTACTTCAATCATTTCAACTGAACGGCAAGCTTGCCCTGATTACAGGCTCATCTGCCGGCATCGGATTCGCCCTTGCCCGCGCGCTGGGCCAAGCTGGCGCACATGTCATTGTCAATGGGCGCAATGCAGACAAAGTTGCAGCGGCTGCGGCTTTACTTCAAGCGGAAGGCTTGCAGGTTAGCCAATCGGTTTTTGATGTGACCCATGCCCAAGATGTGGCGTCTGCTGTGAATCAAATTGAAGCCAACATTGGCGAGCTTGAAATTTTGATCAACAACGCTGGCATGCAAATTCGCGGCCCCTTGCATGAATACAAAGATGAAGATTGGCACACCCTCATGCGAACCAACCTTGACAGCGTCTACTTTGTGGGCAAGACGGTGGCGCAAAAAATGATTCCGCGCGGACACGGCAAAATCATCAACATCTGCTCCGTGCAAAGCGAACTCGGACGCCCAGGCATTGCGCCTTACACTGCCAGCAAAGGCGCCGTCAAAATGCTCACCAAGGGCATGGCCATCGATTGGGGCCAATTTGGCGTCAACGTCAATGGCATCGGCCCAGGTTATTTTAAAACCGAGCTGAATCAAAAACTGGTCGACGATCCTCAGTTTTCTTCTTGGCTTGTGGGCCGTACCCCTAGCCGGCGTTGGGGCGATGTCGAAGATTTGGGCGGCGCAGCCGTCTTTTTAGCCAGTGACGCCTCTCGGTTTGTCAATGGGCACATCCTTTATGTGGATGGCGGCGTCACGGCTACACTCTAACTTTCCCGTTGAAAGGCACTTTTCATGCGCGCGCTCATTTGCCACTCTGCCAAAGACTTAAGAATTGAAACAACCCTGCTGCCCGACATGGGCCCCGATCAAGTTCGCGTGAACGTTGCTTTTGGGGGCATTTGCGGCTCGGATCTGCATTATTACCAACACGGCGGTTTTGGTAGTGTGCGCATCAAACAACCGATGGCACTCGGGCATGAAATATCGGGTGTGGTCGGCGCCCTAGGGGTCAATGTCAAGCATCTCACAGTGGGTCAGCGCATTGCCATTTCGCCTTCGCGCCCTTGCGGCTCCTGCCGCTTCTGCCAAGTGGGGCAGCAAAATCATTGTTTGAACATGCGCTTCTTTGGCAGCGCCATGCCCTTCCCTCACATTCAAGGTGCCTTTGCCGAGCAACTCATCATTGAAGCCTATCAAGCCCACCCCATCGGCAAGCACTTGAGTCTTTCAGAAGCCGCGTTGGCCGAGCCCCTGTCGGTGGGCTTGCATGCCATTCAACGCGCTGGCGGCGTGCTGGGCAAGCAGGTTTTTGTCACAGGCTGCGGCCCTATTGGCTCGCTGCTAATTGGGGCTTTGCGCCGCGCCGGTGCTGCCCGCATTGTGGCAGCCGACATTGCAGACCTTCCCTTGAAATGCGCCAAAGAAATGGGCGCCGACGAAACCATCAACCTCAAAACCCAGCCCGAGTTGCTCGACAAATACAAAGCCGACAAAGGCCAGTTTGACGCCGTCTTTGAAGCATCTGGCAGCGAGCCTGCTTTGCGTGCAGGCCTCGATGTCATCGTGCCGCGCGGCGTCTTGGTCACGGTGGGCATGGGCGGCGACATGAGCTTGCCCATGACGCAATTAGTCGCCAAAGAAGTTGATTTGCGCGGAACTTTCCGCTTCCATGCGGAATTTGCCACAGCAGTTCAGTTCTTGAATGAAGGCCTGATCAATGGCAAGCCTGTCATCACGGGTATCTTGCCCATGGACAAAGCGGTTGAAGCCTTTGAATTGGCTTGCGACAAATCGCAATCATTGAAAGTTCAAATCGAATTTGAAGCCGCTTGATGAAAAGCCAAATTGACCATTTGGTCGTTGCAGCCCACAGTTTGCAACAAGGTGTTGAATGGTGTGAGGCCACCTTAGGCATCACACCCGCTGCGGGTGGTGAGCATGAAAAATACGGCACACACAACCGCCTGTTTAAAATTGCCACGCCCGCTTTCCCAGTTGCCTATATGGAAATCATTGCCATCAACCCCGATGCCGTGATCGAAAAAAAACCGCCCCCTACCCGTTGGTTTGATTTAGACAACTCGCAACTCCAAGTCGAGTTGGTCAAGTCACCTCGTCTCATTCACTTTGTGGCCAATACAGGCAACATTCAAGATGCGCGCCATGCATGGAAAGCCCAAGGCATTGATCGCGGGCCCGTCATCCACGCCAGCCGCAAAACACCAAAGGGCTTGCTGCAATGGCAAATTACGGTCAGGCTTGACGGCGACAGGCTCTTTGACGGCACCCTGCCCACCCTCATTCAATGGGGCAAGCCGGAAGCAGCAGATCCTATGCATTTGCATCCTCGCAATCATCTGCCTCGCTCTGGCGTGTCCCTGAAGTCTTTGGCTATTTCGCATCCCAGCGCCAGCAAAATTCAAGCAGCCTATGACGCCATTTCCTTAGGCAACATTGCTGTCAGTGAGGGGCCCGCCAACATCTCGGCAACGCTACAAACACCCAAGGGTCTGGTCACACTAGAAAGTTTAGGCATTTGAAAATGAACGTTTCGCTTCAATCCGCATCAGAGAGCGCGGTTAACGACAATTCGCCCTTCGATGTCTTGATTGTGGGTGCCGGTTTATCTGGCATTGGTGCCGCCAAACATTTGCAAATGCACAGCCCGCAAACCAGTTGGTGCATTTTGGAATCAAGAGACGCCATTGGTGGCACGTGGGACTTGTTTCGATATCCAGGAGTTCGATCAGACTCAGACATGTACACCTTGGGTTACTCCTTCAAACCTTGGTTAGATCACAAGTCGATTGCCGATGGCAGCACCATTCGCCAATACATTCAAAAGACGGCCGACGAGAATGGCATCACATCGCTAATTCGCCATGGCCACTCCGTGACGAATGCCACATGGTCGTCGGATGAAGCCAGTTGGACCATTACGGCCAGTCAAAAACAAAGTGATCAGCCCGTCATTTTGAAAGCAAGGTTTTTGTACCTGTGCTGCGGCTACTACAGCTATAAAAATGGCCATCAACCCGAATTTCCAGGCCAAGCCAACTTCAAAGGTCAGTGGGTTCATCCTCAATTCTGGCCAGCCAAGCTGAACTACGATCAGAAAAAAGTGGTGGTCATTGGCAGTGGCGCAACAGCCGTCACCTTGGTGCCGGAAATGGCCAAGACGGCAACGCATGTGACCATGTTGCAGCGCTCTCCCACTTACGTCATCACAAGGCCCGAAGAAGACAAGTTTTCTTTGACCTTGCAAAAGTACCTGCCCATGAAATGGGCCTATCAAATCACACGCGCTAAAAATGTCAGCTTAGGCATGCTGTCCTATCAATTCGCTCGCAGCCAACCCGAGTTGGTCAAAAACTACTTGGTGAAGATGGCAGCCAAGCAATTGCGCTCTGATGAACAAGCCAAGCATTTTTCTCCTGTTTACAAACCTTGGGATCAACGGCTGTGTCTGGTGCCAGATGGTGATCTGTTCAAGCAAATCAGAAGCGGCAATGCCAGTGTAATCACTGATACCATTCAAGCTGTGACAGAAAATGGCATTCAATTAAATAGCGGTAAGACCCTTGAAGCAGACATCATCGTGTCTGCCACCGGTTTGACTCTGAACCTTCTGGGCGACATTCAAATTGAAGTGGATGGCAAGCCCTTCGCTGCCTCTCAAGCCATGGCCTACAGGGGCATGTGGTTGTCTGACTTGCCCAATGCCATCATGACATTTGGTTATACCAATGCTTCTTGGACTTTGAAAGCCGATCTCACCGCTGTGTATACCTGCAGACTGTTGAATTACATGCGCAAAAAAGGATACAGAAAAGCCGTGCCAGTTCGAGATGCCAGCGTTGAAGAACAGGACTATTTGTCGTTCACGTCTGGCTATGTCCAACGCGCTCGCGAAGTGCTTCCAAAGCAAGGCAAAATTGCGCCATGGCAAGTGAATCAAAATTATCTGAAAGATATCTTTCTGATTAAATACGGCCGTTTGAATGATGGTGTCATGCGCTTCAGCTAAATCTGCCGTTTCACATCTTTTTTTGAATATCTTCTTTTTCGGATTAGCCAAGTCGAGGTATGCATGCTTGCTTTATGGATCTTGTTTTTGCTCTTCATGAGCGTGCTGGGTTTGGTTTTTTTCGCAGCTTTTTCGAATAAAAAAGCAGAGCAACTTTTACCCCCAGTCGGTACATTTGCCACACTGGGGTCTACCCGCCTTCACTATGTCGATCAAGGACAGGGGCCGGCCATTGTCATGATCCATGGCTTATGCGGTAATTTGCACAACTTCACCTACGGCGTAGCCACACCCTTGGCCCAAAACTATCGGGTGATCTGCGTTGATCGTCCTGGCTGCGGTTATTCCAAACGTTCATCCAACGCCGATGCCAGCCTTGAAGCGCAAGCCGATACCATCGTGAGTTTGCTTGACCACTTGCAAATTGAGTCTGCCATTTTTGTTGGTCATTCTTTGGGAGGCGCCATCTCACTGGCTGCTGCACAAAGACACCCCGACAGAGTGAAAGCCTTGGCTTTGATTGCACCTCTGACGCATTTACCCGATGAACCCTCACCCGTTTTCAAATCACTTGATGTTCCCTCGCCCTTGCTTCGATCTATTCTCGGTTGGACCTTGGCCATTCCTGGAACGCTTTATAGAATGTCATTGAGTTTGAAAGTTATTTTCGGCCCTGAGAAAGCACCCCCAAACTTTGCCATTCGCGGGGGCGGCATCTTGTCACTCAAGCCACAAACCTTTATCAGCGGCTCTAGCGACTTACAAAATGTGAGCTGGAGCATGCCCGCTATTGAGGCGGCTTACGTCAACATGAAAACACCAGTTCATGTTTTGTTTGCACACGAAGATCGGATTTTGGATTGCAAACTGAATGGCGAAGATCTGCCCTCTCGCATTCCAGGCGCGCAAATCACCTTGGTATCCGGTGGGCACATGCTTCCCGTCACACAGGTAGAACTGTGTGTTCAATTCATTGAAGGCGTAGCAGGGTAAGACACAGGCTTGGCGTCGTGGTGCCACACTTTGTACTTGTGCATCACCTCTGCATAAGCCTCTGAGTCTTCAAAGCTTGTCAGCCAGTTTTGCAATGACTTCCACGCTTGCGCATCAAACCATGCACGGTCTGTTCTGGCAAATTGCCGCACAAAGGGGGCAATGGCTGCGTCAACCCAACACCATGCGGGACCTATTAAATCCGCCGTCTGACCCAATCTGGCATTCAGTTGATTTAAGAACAGTGAGCCCTGTTGTCTGTGAGTCAATCCGTCGGGCAAATCATATCGATTGGGGTATTTGTAGCGATCTAAATGGTGTTTGAATTCGCTGTCGCATTGATGCACCAGCGCCACCGCATCGCCATGCATGGCAGTGCCTGCAGTTGACCAAGACTGTGGGTCACTTTGCTGCAAAGCCCAGTTGAGAATGTCAAGGCTTTCCTCTAGCACCTGATCTTTCAAAACCAAGACGGGTACAGTGCCCTTGGGCGATACAGACAACATGCTTTCGGGTTTTTGCGACAACGCAATTTCGCGAATTTCACAGCGTATGCCGCTCGACAACAGCGCCAATCTGGCGCGCATGGCATACGGGCAGCGACGGAAGGAATACAAAATAGGGGCATCAACTGGTAACAAAGCGGCCACCCTTTTTTGACGTTGTGGTGTGCCAATGTGGTTGATATGACGCGCCTTGGCAATTTCCCATTGTTTTTGTCGTTCCCGTGCGCTGTTCTTTTGAACCTCGCTGGTGTGATCATGACACCGCGGGCAACTGACGCCCAACTCAAACATGTCCGATTCTTTGGCGCCAATTGGCAAGGGTTCACGACAAGCGCGGCACAACTCATGTTGACCCGGTGTTAAACCATGGCCCACAGACACACGCTCGTCAAACACAAAGCACTCGCCCTCCCACAGGCTTTTCTCGGGGGGCACAAGCTCTAGGTACTTAAGGATGCCACCTTGCAAATGATAAACATCTTCAAAGCCATGTTCCAACATCAAGGAAGTTGATTTTTCGCAACGAATACCACCCGTGCAAAACATGGCAACACGGGGCTTTTGACCATTTTTAGCTTCCAAAGCTTTCGCCTGCTTCACCCAATCAGGCAGTTGCGAAAAGCTTTGAATCTGCGGATCGACGGCGCCTTTGAAGCTGCCAATTTCGACCTCGTAGTCATTGCGCGTGTCGATCACCACCACATCCGGTGCAGAAATCAGATCGTTCCAATCTTCTGGTTTGACGTACTGGCCCACTCGCTTGATCGGGCTGATGCCATCAACACCCAGTGTGACAATTTCTTTTTTAAGGCGAACTTTCATGCGGTGAAAAGGCGCTTTGTTTGAAACAGACTCTTTGTGCTCTAAGTCAGCCAGCTTAGGATCTTGTCGCAAGTAGGCCAGCACCGCATGCACGTCTTCTGGTAAACCCGCAATCGTGCTGTTGATGCCTTCGCGCGCCAATAATATCAAACCTTTGACGTTGTGCGCTTCGCAAAATGCCAGCACAGGTGCGCGCCGATCTGCATGGTCAGGCAAATCAACAAACTTGTAAAAGGCCGCGGTGAGATAGGTCGCTTCAGTCGCAATCGGTGTCATGGCCGTATTTTGCCTTGAGTCAGGTCGGAGACGGGTTGATCTATGTCAGATGCTTCAAAATACGCTAGTTTTATATTAGCGCATTAAGCATTCAAAAATGATTTTTCTAAGTTCTTTCATAGCTCGCCCTCGTCTTGGTCAGCGGCTTTGCTTTATCTTTTCGCTGCTCAGTACAGCCGCTTTCGCTCAAAACCCATTTTTTGAGATCACCCAAAAGCCGGCTCAGGTGGCTGTGACCACAGCACACCCCATGGCCACCGAGGCAGCACTCAAAACGCTTCAGCAAGGTGGTTCTGCAATTGACGCAGCCATTGCTGCACAGCTGATGCTGGGGCTGGTTGAGTCACAATCGTCTGGCCTAGGAGGCGGCACTTTCTTGATGCATTGGGATGCTGCTCAAAAGTCATTGACCAGTCTTGATGGCCTTGCCATCTCGCCTCAAAAAACGACAGCCTCCCTCACAACCGATGTAGATGGAAGCCAACTGCCCTATGCATCAATGGGCCGTGGCGGTCGAAGTGCCGGCGTGCCAGGCACTCTTCCCTTGTTGGCCAAAGCGCACGCCAAGTTTGGTAAATTGGCATGGCCCGCCCTGTTTGCTTCCGCCATAGAAGCTGCCAGCAAGGGATTTCCCATGCCGGCCCACATGCATCAAATTTTGTCAGCCCCAACAGCCGCCAAAGACCACCCCGACCTGTTGGCTTTGTATTTTGACGATGCTCAAAAGGTAAAGCCAGTGGGGACACTCATCACCAACCCCGACTATGCCAAGACTCTTCAAAGTATCGCTCTCAAGGGTCCCTCCGCAATTTGGGCTGATGGTGCCAGCACAGCATTTTTGGCTGCCGTTCAAAAGGGCTACAAGCCGTCTCTGATGACAGAAGAAGATTTAAAAAGCTACCAAGTAGAGGAACGTGAACCCCTTTGTGGCCATTACCTTCGTTACAGCATTTGCGTGATGGCACCGCCTTCATTTGGCGGCGTGGTGGTTCTTCAGGTGCTGCAAATGTTGGCGGAAAAATCCAGCTTGGGCACTGACTTCAATCAGCCCGAGTTTGCACATGCCTTTGCCGAGGCCGGCAAATTAGCGCAAGTTGACAGGCATCGTTATGTGGCAGACCCTGCATTTTTCAAAGTTCCAGCCAAGGCCTTGGTCAATCCGGCTTACGTCAAACAAAGGGCAGCCCTGATTCAATCCAACACTCTGCCCAGTTATGCCCCAGGACAGCCGGAAGCCATGTTGGCTGAGTCATCTGGTCAGACCCTTGCACAAGCAACAGCAGCTCCCAGTGCCGATGCAACCAGTCAATTGGCGGTGGTGGATGCACAAGGCAATGCTGTCAGCATGAGCACCACCAACAATTTGAGTTTTGGCTCACGCGTCTTGGTACAAGGTTATGTTTTGAACAACGCCATGACCAACTTCACAACATCGCCCAAACCAGGCGAAATAGCACCCAACAAAATGGAACCCCGAAAAAGACCAGTTACGTCCATGGTGCCCACCATGGTTTTTGACGAGGCAGGTCAATTGGTCGCGCTAGGCGGATCGGCTGGTGGCGGTCAAATTGTGGACTATGTTTCTGCCAACTTGGTTCGCATGTTGGCAAACCAATTAAGCCCCTTTGAAGCACTGGTACAAGGGCACATTTCAACGGCCATCCCCAATCGGGTTCAGCTTGAAAAAGGAACTTCAGCCGCCCAATTGGCCGAGGCCCTTGAGGCCAGAGGCCAAAAGGTTGAAGTCGTGCCCATGAACAGCGGTATGGGATTTTTAAAGCGTGCTGGCAATGGTTGGATTGGTTCTGCTGATCCACGCCGAGACGGTGTTGCGTGGGGCTTTAACCCCAAACCTTAGGGAACAAATCGTCGTTCATTTCGGCACCATCTGGCAAGCGTTTTTCCAAGCCGGCAAATGGTGGCGACGTGAGCCAGCGGCGCACAGCATGGCGTGCATCGTCGCCAAGGTATCTGGCAGAGAACACGCGCCTTCTGCTTTCAGGTCCAACACCACTGGAAGCATGCAGTGACAACATTTGAAAAGCCACGCAATCTCCTGGCTCTAAGGCCCACGTAAGTTGCTTGTATTCATCGGGCTTGTCTTCAATCGATGGCAACTCAGCCAGACTTCCCTCTGGAAACCATTTGGCTTGCTGGTCTCTGAAAGTACGAGGCATGTACCAGGTTCCCAAATGCGACTGCGCCACAAACCTGAGCGTGCTGGCCAAAGGCACAGGATCGACTGGAATCCAAAAACTCACGTTTTGGCGACCACTCACGTTGTAATAAGGTTGGTCTTGGTGCCAAGGTGTTGCTTGCTTTGTGCCAGGTTCCTTGACCAACAAATGATCGTGATAAAGACGCACAGTTTGCGACTGCATGAGTTGCGCCGCCAAATGGGGCAAGGTCGAATTCAATAAAATACTTTGATAGCTTGGGTTCGAGGGCCAGGTACAAAAGTCTTCAACAAAGCGCCCCGGATCATTGGGCTGGCTGGCCACTTGCACCAAGTCACTCAAATGCGCCAGATTGTGTTCAATGCCTTGTTCGAGTGTTTGAATTTCCTGCGCGTTGAAAACACCGCGCAACACAACAGCTCCCAAGCTCTGATAGCTTTCAATGGTTTCGGGTGTCAACACATGTGTTCTCGACATAGGACTCACATCAAATGTTTTTCAACAACTCTGCCGTCTCAAAAAGTGGCAAACCCATGATGCCAGTATAGGAGCCCTGGATATCTGAAATATAAGCTGCGGCCATGCCTTGAACACCGTAGGCGCCCGCCTTGCCAAAGGGCTCACCTGTTGCGACATAGGCTTTGATCTCTGACAACTTCATGGGTGCAAAAGTCACTTTAGAAACAGACACACTCAAGTAACGCCGACGGCCAGAGGCCACAGCCACGGCGGTTAAAACTCTGTGAGTTTGGCCAGATAAAGTTTTTAAAATTCGCACTGCATCTTGCTCATTTTCGGGTTTGCCTAGAATGACTCGACCCAAGGCCACCGTGGTATCGGCGCACAACACAGGCGCAGGTTTTAAGTGTCGTGCTTGCATGCGTTTGACGGCGGCTTCAAGTTTCAATTGCGTCACGCGCTTCACGTAGGTCAGAGGGGCTTCACCTGGTATCACGCGTTCTAGCGATTCAACATCTTCGTCTGGCTTGGCCAACAACAACTCATACCGAACGCCTATCTGTTCGAGCAATTGTTTGCGCCTAGGACTTTGCGAGGCCAGGTAAACGAAATCTTTCATTGCAAGTTTATTCTCGGTGGTAAGGGTGATTGGCATTGATAGACCAGGCACGGTACAACTGTTCAATGAGCAAGACCCTGGCCATGGCATGAGGCAGCGTCAGGTCAGACAAGCGAATACGCTCGTGGGCGGCATCTCGGAAAGCTGGCTCTAAACCATCTGGCCCCCCAATGATCAGCGCAACATCATCGCCGCCCAATTGCCAATCTTTCAAACGCTGCGCAAGCGCGGTGGTTCTCAAGGCGGTGCCGCGCTCGTCTAACACCACAATGCGAGTGCCGCGTGGTATCACCGCCTCAATGCGTTGCCGCTCAGCAGCCACCAAGTTTTCATAGGTTTTAGAACTGCGGGGCTCGGTCTTCACAGCCTTGAGCTCTACTTTGAATTCAGGGGGAAAGCGTTTGGCGTAATCGTCCCACGCAGTTTGCGCCCAATCGGGGACGCGCTGCCCCACTGCCACAATTAGCAGCTTCATGAAACTCAGGCCTTGGGCTTGGCCTTGGAGAAGGACTTGGTTGCTGGCTTGGGTGCTGCCTTGGCTGCTGGTTTGGCGCTGGACTTGGTCGCAGGTTTGCTGGCAGGTTTACCGACAGATTTTGAAGCAGGCTTGCTGCTTGATTTGGCAGGTGCTTTGCCTACTGATTTAGCAGTTGGCTTGACCAGAGTTTTACCCATAGGTTTGCCCGCTGTTTTAGCAGCAGGTTTGGCGCTTGATTTAGCCGGCACTTTGCGCGTGGGTTTGAGCGCTTCCGAGCCCATGGGGCCAACTGGCACAGAATCACGCCGAGTAGGCGTGCGTCCTGCACTGACATTGGCCTTCTTCTTGGCAACGGGTTTGCGAACAGGTTCAGCAGGCTTGGGTGCACCTAGCTTCAGACGCACCGGCTTGTCGCCCCAAATTTCTTCAAGGTTGTAGTAAGAACGAATGGTAGGCTGCATCACGTGCGCAACGACGCTGCCGCAATCGACAATGATCCACTCTCCGTTGTCTTCACCCTCAATGCGCGGTTTGGGGTAGCCCGCTTCTTTCACCTTGTCGCGCACACTGGCTGCCAAGGCTTTGGTTTGACGGTTGGAAGTACCCGAAGCGATGATGACCCGCTCAAAAAGGGCGGACATCTCTTCTGTGTCGAACACCACAATTTCTTGTGCTTTCACATCTTCCAATGCATCAACAACGATGCGCTGGAGTTTTTGGGTGTCTTTTTTGGCAGAGGTTTCGTTCATCGTGCAGGCTGGTAGAGGTGATGGCTTTGAATATACAGCGCAACGGTCGGCGGGACCAGAGCGTCAATGGCTTGTCCTTGGGCCACCCGTGCTCGAACTTGCGTTGCACTGTGTGGCAAATTGGGCAATTTCAAGGACTGAGTGGGGATGTCATGGCTGGGAGAGACGGATTCTGAGAATTCGGACAATTCGCGTTCAGCGACGCAAATTATAGCTCGCTGGGCAATTTCACCAATTTCATGCCATGTTGCCAAGGCTTTGCCCTGATCTTCCCCGATCACTAAAAAGAACTGGGCATCTGGATACTGATCTGAGAAGCTTCGCAAGGTGTCGATGGTGTAACTGGGGCCCCCTCGATGCAACTCAATCTCATCCACTCGGGCCTGCCTTAAATGACTGAAAGCCAGCCTGGCCATGGCAGCCCTGTGCTCACCGCTGCTTAAGTCTCTGGGTTTGTGCCAAGCTTTCCCAGTGGGTACCACAATCAATTCGTCCAAATGAAATTGAGCGATGGCAGCTTCGGCCATGGCGACATGGGCAATGTGCGGCGGATCAAATGCGCCGCCCAAAATGCCAATGCGTTGTCGTGTCAAACCCAATCCCTTGGTTTCAAAAATTGACTGGCCAATCGAGCTTCTGCTGAATCGGGCGCATCGACTCTGTTGTAAGACCAAGTCACCAGCGAAGGCATGGACAACAGAATCGATTCAGTGCGGCCGCCAGATTGCAAACCGAAATGCGTCCCCCGGTCCCAGACCAAATTGAATTCGACATACCGACCACGGCGATAGAGTTGAAAATCTCTCTCGCGCTCGCCATAAGGCGTGTCTTTTCTGCGCATCACGAGGGGCATGTAGGCTTTCAAAAGTCCATTGCCCACGTCTTGCATCATGGCGAATCCTCTTTCAAAACCAAGTTCTGCAAAGTCATCGTAAAAAATGCCACCAACGCCGCGTGCTTCGTTGCGGTGCTTTAAAAAGAAATACTCATCACACCATTTTTTAAACCGTGGGTGTAGATCTGCGCCGTAAGGCTGAACAGCATCTTTACAGGTTTGATGGAAGTACACCGCATCTTCTTCAAAACCGTAGTAAGGGGTAAGGTCCATGCCGCCACCAAACCACGCAACTGGTTGTTTACCCTCGGGCTTTGCCACAATCATTCGAACATTCATGTGAACGGTAGGCACATAGGGGTTGCGTGGATGAAAGACCAAAGACAATCCCATGGCTTCAAAAGGCGCACCCGCCAACTCTGGTCGATGCTGCGTGGCCGAAGGTGGCAGCTTCGGGCCAGTCACATGTGAGAAGCCGCAGCCAGCTCTTTCAAACACAGGCCCACCTTCCAGAATTTGGGTAATGCCGTCGCCTTGCAGCATTTCGCCCTCTGGCTTTTTCCAAGCATCGACTACAAAAGACGTGCCATCCAAGTTATGCAAAGACTTGGTAATTTCTGCTTGAAGCTGAATGAGGTATTGCCGAACGCTGTGGGCTTGGCTAACTTGCATGCTGGGTCTTTCTAGATACTCTGTTTATTGTCTATTGGCTGTTTTCTCTAGCGGGCAATGGCCGGATGGGGGCGACTTTGTCTTTGTGAAAACCTTCAACACCTTCGTACATTTTTCGAATGCGAGCGTAATCTAGTTCTACATCGCCAGAAAGTTTCAAGAAGCCTTCAAACTTCATCTGCTTTTTGGCGTAATCGAGATGCACCACAGCCAAGGGTAAATTGGCACCCATGGCCAATTGATAAAAGCCACTGCGCCATCCCTCTGTTCGCTTTCGCGTGCCTTCGGGTGACAAACCAAGCCAAAAGAATTTTTCTGCGCGCTGATGTTCTGCAAAAACCTCGACCATGGCACCGACCACACCGCTAGAGGAAAACCGATCAATGGGGACGCCACCAATCCATCGAACCCAAGAACCGAACACAGGAATTTTCAACAAGGAATCTTTACACCAAAAAAACAAGGGCAATCCCATGGTCCATTTGCACAGCATGGCTGTGCAGAAATCCCAATTGCTGGTGTGCGGATACACAATGGCCACACCTTGCAGCGTGGGCAAACCCTGAAAATCAACCCGCCAACCAATCAGTTTGAGTAGCCATGCGGCCCAAATATGGCCCTTCATTTGAAACGGATAGGGACCGGGCATTAAGGCCGTTGCGGGTACTGATTGTTCTTCGAGAGTGTTCACGATTTGATTGCCCTGAACCCAATATCTCTTCGATATTGTTGTCCGTCAAAGTGAATGTCTTTGGCCACTTCATAGGCTTTTTGTTGCGCTTGCTTCACCGAATCGGCCAGCACAGTGACGCACAGCACTCGTCCCCCTGAACTGAGAGTTTGGCCCTCCTTCGCGGTCGTTCCAGCATGGAACACCATGGCATCCATCTCGTCTTTAGGCAATCCCGTAATGACATCCCCCTTGCGTGGGTTCTTGGGGTACCCAGCGGCAGCCAGCACAACCCCCAAAGCTGTTCGCCTGTCCCAATCCAACTCGACTGTGTCCAATTTTTCGCTGGTGGCGGCCAACATGACCTCCACCAAATCGCTCTTCAAACGCATCATGATGGGCTGGGTTTCTGGATCGCCCATGCGGCAATTGAACTCCAATGTTTTGGGTTGGCCTTGTTCATCAATCATGAGGCCGGCATACAAAAAGCCGGTGTAGGGAATGCCGTCTTTTTCCATGCCCTTGATGGTCGGCATGATGACTTCGCGCATAGCGCGAGCATGCACTTGAGCCGTCACCACAGGCGCGGGCGAGTAAGCACCCATGCCACCTGTGTTGGGGCCTTCATCATGGTCTAACAAGCGCTTGTGATCCTGGCTGGTGGCCAACGCCACCACATTCTTGCCATCACACAACACAATGAAGCTAGCCTCTTCGCCTTGCAAAAATTCTTCAATGACAACGCGGGGCACGGCTGTGGCATCAGCGCCTGCGTTGTGAACGACACCAAGCTGCTTGTCAAGCAACATGAAGTCAATGGCCTCGTGCGCTTCTATGGCCGTCATGGCCACCACCACGCCCTTGCCTGCCGCTAAGCCATCGGCCTTCACCACAATAGGGGCACCCATTTTATCGACATAGTCATGTGCCAGCGCTGCGTCCGTGAAGGTTTCATAAAGTGCTGTTGGAATACCGTGGCGATACATGAACGCTTTGGAAAAAGCTTTCGAGCTTTCCAATTGCGCGGCTGCTTTCGTAGGTCCAAAAATTCTCATACCATGCGCACGAAACTCATCCACCACACCTGCGGCCAAAGGAGCCTCAGGTCCAACCACTGTGAGATCAATTTTTTCTTGTTGAGCCCATTCGCGCAGTGCCTTCACTTCGGTGATGGGCACATCGAACAAATTGGGGTTGCGGGCTGTGCCGCCATTGCCTGGGGCCACATACACTTTTTGAATGCGTTCAGATTGAGACAACTTCCAAGCCAAAGCATGCTCGCGTCCACCACCACCTACTACCAATACTTTCATCGATCAAGCCTTATTCAGAAATGGATGCGTTGTGGAAAACGTTTTGCACATCGTCCAAATCTTCCAAGATATCCAAGAGTTTTTGCATTTTGGCAGCATCATCGCCTGAAAGTTCAATGCTGTTCTCTGCGCGCATGGTGACTTCCGCCATGTCAGCTGTCAAACCAGCGGCTTCAAGGGCGTTTTTAATTACTTCAAAATCTGCCGTTGAAGTGAGAACTTCGATGGCGCCTTCATCGTCTGCAATGACATCTTCTGCGCCGGCTTCTAAAGCCACTTCCATCACTTTGTCTTCTGAGGTGCCTGGTGCAAAAATCAATTGGCCGCAATGCTTGAACTGAAAAGCGACAGAGCCTTCGGTGCCCATGTTGCCGCCGTGTTTGCTAAAGGCGTGTCGCACTTCTGCCACGGTGCGCACGCGGTTGTCGGTCATGGTATCCACAATGATGGCAGCGCCGCCAATGCCGTAGCCTTCGTAGCGAATCTCCTCGTAGGTCACGCCTTCCAAGTTGCCTGTGGCCTTGTCAATGTTGCGCTTCACGGTATCGGCTGGCATGTTGGCCGCCTTGGCCTTCTCAATGGCCAGGCGCAAACGGGGGTTGGCGGTTGGATCACCGCCGCCTGTTCTGGCCGCCACCATGATTTCCCGAACCACCCGAGTCCAAATTCGCTGGCGTTTTTCGTCCTGCCTGCCCTTGCGGTGCTGAATATTTGCCCATTTACTGTGGCCAGCCATTTCAAATTCCTTGTTGTTCTTTGAATCGTCTAGGTCAGATTTTACTTTTCATCTGAGGACAGATTGGAATCACTTACCCTGCCTTCAGCTTGATCAACAAAAAAGCCGGACGAATCCGGCTTTTTTCAGTTGGCAGTTGCCTCTTCAGGCTCATGGGGTTCAGATTTTGAATTGCGCCCTTCTTTCTTGGGCAAAGGCTGTATGTCCAACAAAACCTCGTCCTTTTCGTCCAAATCGACGCTCAAACGACCACCGTCAATGAGTCGACCAAACAACAATTCGTCGGCCAAGGCCTTTCGAATGGTGTCTTGAATCAAGCGCTGCATTGGCCTTGCGCCCATGAGCGGGTCGAAGCCTTTCTTGGCCAAGAACTTGCGCAAGTTGTCGCTGAACGTGACGTCCACTTTCTTTTCAGTCAACTGGGTCTCCAGCTGCAACAAGAACTTATCGACCACGCGCATGATGATTTGCTCGTCCAAGGCCTTGAAGCTGACCATGGCGTCCAAACGATTGCGGAACTCAGGTGAGAACAACCGTTTGATGTCGCCCATTTCGTCGCCTGCTTGACGCGGATTGGTAAAGCCAATGGTGGCCTTGTTCATGGTCTCGGCGCCGGCGTTGGTGGTCATAATGATGATCACATTGCGGAAGTCGGCTTTGCGGCCATTGTTGTCCGTCAAAGTGCCATGGTCCATGACCTGCAGCAAAACATTGAAAATATCAGGGTGTGCTTTTTCAATTTCGTCGAGCAACAACACGCAATGCGGTTTCTTGGTCACGGCTTCCGTCAGCAAACCTCCTTGGTCAAAGCCCACATAGCCCGGAGGCGCACCAATGAGGCGACTTACAGCATGACGCTCCATGTACTCAGACATGTCAAAGCGTATGAGGTCGATGCCCATGATGTAGGCCAACTGCTTGGCGGCTTCGGTTTTGCCCACACCAGTGGGGCCACTGAACAAGAAGGAGCCAATGGGCTTGTCGGTTTTGCCCAGCCCAGAGCGCGCCATTTTGACCGCGGACGCTAATACTTCAATGGCCTTGTCTTGTCCAAACACCACACTCTTCAAATCGCGCTCAATGGTTTGCAGTTTGCTGCGATCGTCGTTGGACACATTGGCTGGCGGAATGCGTGCAATCTTGGCCACGATGTCTTCCACTTCGGCTTTGCCGATGGTTTTCTTGCGCTTGGAAGCCGGCAAGATGCGTTGCGCAGCACCGGCTTCGTCAATCACGTCAATGGCCTTGTCGGGCAAGTGGCGATCGTTGATGAATTTGGCAGATAGCTCAGCGGCTGCCTGCAAGGCGGCATTGGCATATTTCACGCTGTGATGTTCCTCAAAGCGAGACTTCAAGCCTTTCAAAATGTCGACTGTTTCTGCCACAGTGGGCTCGACCACATCGATCTTTTGGAAACGGCGAGACAGGGCAGCATCTTTTTCGAAGATGCCGCGGTATTCGGTGAATGTGGTGGCGCCAATGCATTTCAACTGGCCGCTTGATAGCGCAGGCTTGAGCAAATTAGAAGCATCCAATGTGCCCCCCGATGCCGCACCGGCGCCGATCAGCGTGTGAATTTCGTCGATGAACAAGACCGCGTGCGGCCTGTCTTTCAAGGCCTTCAAAACGCCCTTCAGGCGCTGTTCAAAATCACCTCGGTATTTAGTACCTGCAAGCAAGGCACCCATGTCCAGAGAATAGACCACGGCCTCTGCCAAAATTTCTGGCACGCTAGATTGCGTGATGCGCCAAGCCAAGCCTTCTGCAATGGCCGTTTTACCCACACCGGCTTCGCCCACCAACAAAGGATTGTTTTTACGCCTGCGGCACAAAATTTGGATGGTGCGCTCAACTTCGTATTCACGGCCAATGAGCGGATCAATTTTGCCCTCTTTGGCCAGCTGGTTCAGGTTCTGAGTGAACTGCTCCAAAGGCGATGCCTTCTCGTTTCGTTCAGAGCTGCCGCTGCCCTCTTCATTTTCTGGTGAAGGCGCTGCGTCACTGCCCTTGGTGGCTTCTGGTGGATCGCTTTTTCGAATACCGTGGGCGATGAAGTTGACCACGTCTAAGCGTGTAATACCTTGTTGGTGCAAGTAGTACACAGCGTGCGAATCTTTTTCACCAAAAATGGCGACCAACACATTGGCGCCGGTGACTTCTTTTTTGCCACTGCCGGTCGATTGAACGTGCATGATGGCGCGCTGAATCACACGCTGAAAACCCAATGTGGGTTGCGTGTCAACTTCTTCGGTACCCGCCACTTGGGGCGTGTTGTCTTTGATGAAGGTGGACAGCGATTGACGCAAATCGTCAACTTGCGCTGAACACGCGCGCAGCACTTCTGCTGCGCTGGGGTTGTCTAGCAATGCCAACAGCAAATGCTCTACGGTAATGAACTCGTGACGTTGCTGACGCGCCTCAACAAAGGCCATGTGCAAACTGACTTCCAATTCTTGGGCAATCATGTGATTTCCTTCAATGCCTTGCGGAGCTTAAAAATATTAGGTTGGGTAGATTTGTTCAATTGCAACTGCTTTATGCCATATTCTTACCGACTTTTCGTGAGATTCATGCCACAGGCTCGCTCACACACTGAAGCGGGTGTCCTGCCTGGTTGGCTGCGTCAAGCACTTGGTCGACCTTTGTAGCGGCCACATCACGGGAGAAAACCCCACAAACGCCCTTGCCGTCCAAGTGAATTTTCAACATGATCTGCGTGGCGGCTTCCCGGTCTTTGCTAAAAAACTCTTGAAGCATCAAAACAACAAACTCCATGGGGGTGTAGTCGTCATTGAGCATGACAACTTGGTACATCTGAGGCGGCCCAACTTTGGCAGGTCGTCTTTCTAAAACCACAGAATCGCTATTTCCGGGGGTCCGAGCAGGCTCCCCGACCGATCCGGGCGGGTTTGGTGAATTTGGATTTTTAGGTTTCTCTGTTGCCATGATTTCATTCTATAGAGACTGAGCGGGGTTCTGAGCCGACCCCCTAAAAAGTCCTTTTATCGCAATGCAGCAATTTTGCATCAGTCGGGTAAACCTTGAATTGACAACGTCAAAAACAGTGCTTTAAATGTCCTATAAATTAAACGGATGGAGACATGCATGCTCAACGGAACAGTGAAATGGTTCAATGACGCCAAGGGATTTGGATTTATTCAGCCCGATGATGGTGGCCCTGACGCTTTTGCGCACTTTTCTGCCATCACCATGGAAGGTTTCAAAAGCCTTAAAGAAGGCGCCAGGGTCAGCTTTGAATTGACCGATGGCCCCAAGGGTCCTATGGCCATTAACATTCAGTCTGAGCAAGGTGGGGCGCAAGAAGCCAAACCCGAGGTGTCTTAAGGCGCCAAGAAAAAATCTCTTAAGAAATTGTTCTTAAGAGCTTTTGTCAGACATCAATGGTCGGCGTGAAAGGATTCGAACCTTCGACCCCTTGCACCCCATGCAAGTGCGCTACCAGGCTGCGCTACACGCCGACGAACTATAAATTATAGCCCGAGAATGTCGTCAATTTGAGAGCAAGTCTCTGATATCCATCAATTCACGGCGCAGGGTTGGCAGGCTGCTTGAGGCTTGAAGCGGAGAAGCCCGATGTGCACTTTCCATGGCCATGACGGATGTTTGATCATTCTCAGAGAAAGCTGCTGTGTCTTCGTCAAAATCTTCCATGATTCCATCGTCTGCAGTGCTCAATTCAAGCGCATCTTTTTTCAAGCCTTTTTGAGATTGAGCCAGTTCCTGCATTTTGTTTCGAGCACCGCTGATGGTGAACCCTTGCTCATAAAGCAAATCGCGGATACGGCGAATCATGAGCACTTCGTGGTGCTGGTAATAACGGCGATTGCCACGGCGCTTGACGGGGCGAAGTTGCGTAAATTCCTGCTCCCAATAGCGCAGCACATGCGGCTTTACACCGCAAAGCTCGCCCACCTCACCAATGGTGAAGTAGCGCTTGGCTGGAATAAACGGGAGGGAGTTTTCCATTGAAATCACTAACTTGCTAGGGGGATTGCAAGCTTACTCTAAGCATGGGGGCCGAGTAAAGGGGCCATTGATTAAATTTTTGAAGGATTCAAGAAATATTTTGAAGAGACTGGGAGTTAGAGAGATTCAGTGAGCGTCAGTCTCACAATTTTTCATCGCCTTGAATGACCGCCTTGAGCTTGTGGCTTGCATGAAAGGTGGCCACACGCCTGGCTTCAATGGGGATCAGTTCACCGGTGCGCGGGTTGCGACCTGGCCGCGGCGCTTTCTCACGAATTTGGAAATTGCCAAAGCCGGAGATTTTGACATCTGTTCCTTGTACCAGTTGCGTCGCAATCAGGTCAAAGAAAGAATCAACCATGTCCTTAGATTCGCGCTTGTTCAGGCCGATTTGTTCAAACAACAAATCAGCCAGGTGGGCCTTGGTGAGCGCTGGCGTTTCGAGGCTTTCAACAGAAAAATTCATATCCACTTTCAGGCAAGCATTAGGTGCGCAAACGGGCTGATAACTTGGATGCCAAATGATCCAGCACAGACTTGACTGTGGATTCAATTTGCACATCTGTCAATGAGGCTTCGTCGCTGTTCAAAACAAGTCGCACAGCCAAACTTTTTTCTACACCGAGTGTGGTCTGAGGACGAAACACATCAAACAAGACAGCGCTTCTAAGAAGACCTGCTGTTGGCGCATCGTAAACGGCTGCCATCAATTCAGCATGCGTTACTTTTTCGGCCACCACGACTGCAATGTCTCGCTCTACGGCTTGGAATTTTGCAACGCCTTGTGCCACTGCCACCTCTCTCTGGAGGACCGCCTCCAAATCGAGTTCAAACAGGATGGGCGCCTGCTGCAGGTCCCAAGATTGGCGCCAGCGAGGATGCAGCTCCCCTACATGGCCAATGACTTTGCCATGCAAAGAAACTTGAGCACAACGACCAGGGTGCATGGCTGGATGCTCGGCCGACGCAAAAACTGGCTTGGCGGGCGCCAACAAAGCCTCTACCTCGCCTTTGACGTCAAAGAAATCGACGTTTCGAACCTTGCCGCCCCAGGAAGTGGAAGACACAGGACCATAAGCTACGCACGACACACGCATGGGCTGGTTCAAGCCTTCAACGGTGGTGTCTGAATCCTTCACCGAGGCATCGCGCAAAAACACCCGTCCTAACTCAAAGACACGTACGCGATCGGCTTTGCGATCTAGGTTGAATTTCACCACTTGCAACAAGGATCCCAGCAGACTGGTGCGCATCACACTCATTTGGCTGGCAATAGGGTTGAGCAATTTGAGCGGGTTGGGGTTACACGCCAACTCATGTTCCCAACGCTCTTCAACGAAGCTGAAGTTGATGGTCTCTTGGTAACCAAGCGCTGCCAAACTGCGACGCACCGCAAACGGGCCGCGCACATTTTCTTTGCGGATTTTGGCCGTGATGGGAGCCAAGGGTGGCGTGGTGGGAAGCTGGGTGTAACCCACCATGCGTGCCACCTCTTCAATGAGGTCTTCTTCAATTTCCAAATCGAAGCGCCAGCTGGGAGGATTGACCGTGATCAAGCCTTCTGTTTCTGAAACTTCAAAACCCAAGCCACGCAGTGCATCGGCACATTGCTTCTGGCTCAAGGTCATGCCGATGACTTTGTTGGCACGCGCCACACGCAAGCTGACGGGCTTGCGAACAGGCATGTTCAACTTTTGATCATCGACAGGGCCAATTTGCGTTGCAGGTGTACCGCATATATCAATGACCAATTGGGTAATGCGCTCAATGTGTTCAACCGTGCTTTCAGGATCGACACCGCGCTCAAAGCGATGCCCCGCGTCTGTTGAAAAGTTGTAACGGCGTGAGCGGCCTGCAATGGCCTTGGGCCACCAGTAGGCGGCTTCGATGTAAATGTTTTGCGTGTCATCAGACACCGCAGTGGCATCGCCACCCATGATGCCGGCCAAGGACTCTACTTGAGCGTCATCTGCAATCACACCCACTTTGTCGTCAACTGTCACGGTGTTGCCATTGAGCAGTTTCAATGATTCATCGGCACAGCCCCAGCGAACTTGCAAACCGCCATGAATTTTGTTGAGGTCGAAAATGTGGGAAGGCCGGCCAAATTCAAACATCACATAATTTGAAATGTCCACCAAGGGGCTCACACTGCGTTGACCGCATCGCGCCAAACGGTCCACCATCCATGCAGGCGTTTGGGCTTTGGGATTGACACCCTTCACCACCCTGCCGCTGAATCGGCCGCACAAGTCAATGGCATGCACTGCCACCGACAATTTGTCTTGCACTTGCGACGCGAGTGATTTGAATTCAGGTGCTTTCAAGGGCGTACCCGTTAACGCAGAAACTTCTCGGGCAATGCCGTAGACACTCAAGCAATGTGCCAAATTGGGCGTGAGTTTGAGTGTGAACAGCGTATCGTCGAGCTTCAAATAAGTGCGAATGCTTTCGCCAAGGGGGGCGTCGGCAGGCAACTCTAACAAGCCGCCATGATCGTCTGCAATTTTGAGTTCTTTGGCTGAGCACAACATGCCCTGGCTTTCGACACCGCGCAGTTTGCCCACCTTGATTTGGAAGGGTTTGCCATCTTCGCCGGGTGGCAACTCAGCGCCCACCATGGCACACGGAATGCGAATGCCCACGCGTACGTTGGGTGCGCCACACACAATGTTGAGCAATGTTGGTTGGCCGACATCGACTTGGCACACGCGCAAGCGGTCTGCATTGGGGTGCTGCTCTGCACTTTTTATTTCACCAATGACCACACTGGAAAACGGTGGCGCAACAGGTTGAAGTTCTTCAACCTCCAAGCCCGCCATGGTGAGGGTTTCGGCGAGTTGTTCGGTAGTGAGGGGTGGGTTGCAAAACTCACGCAGCCAAGATTCAGGAAATTGCATGGTCTTTAATTTATTGAAATTGACTCAAAAAGCGAACGTCGCCATCGAAGAACAAGCGCAAATCATTGACGCCATATCGAAGCATGGTGAGACGGTCGGGACCCATACCAAAGGCAAAGCCAATGAATTTTTCTGGGTCAAGGCCCATGTTGCGAACCACATTGGGGTGCACTTGGCCAGAGCCAGCCACCTCTAACCAGCGACCGGCCAAGGGGCCGGTTTGAAATTGAATGTCAATTTCTGCGCTGGGTTCTGTGAAAGGAAAGAAGCTGGGGCGAAAGCGCAGAACCAAGTCATCGCTTTCGAAAAAAGTGCGGCAAAAATCGGTGAACACCACTTTCAAATCTTTGAAACTGACGTTCTCGCCAATCCACAAACCTTCACATTGGTGAAACATGGGCGAGTGCGTGGCATCGCTGTCCACGCGATACGTGCGACCAGGCGCGATGACGCGAATTTCAGGCATGCCCTGCCCTGAGTCCAACTGCGCTTTGTAGCGCTTCACGTGTTGCACCGCATGGCGAATTTGCATGGGACTGGTGTGCGTGCGCAGCAAATGACCGCCTTCTACATAGAAGGTGTCGTGCATCGAACGTGCTGGATGATCTTCAGGTGTGTTCAAGGCCGTGAAGTTGAACCAATCGGTTTCAATTTCAGGGCCTTGCGCCACTTCAAAACCCATAGAGCCAAAAATTTGCTCAATGCGTTCTAAAGTGAGGGAAACGGGGTGCAGGCCGCCTTGTGTGAGGGGGCGCCCTGGTAATGACACGTCGAAAGCTTCTGCTTTCAGTTGAACGGACAACTCTGCATCGGCCAAAGCTTGGCGGCGCGCATTCAGCGCAGCTTCAATGCCCTGCTTGGCCATGTTGACGGCAGCACCGAAGCTTTTCTTTTCTTCAACGCTCAAAGCGGCCATGCCCTTCATCATTTCAGTGATGCGGCCTGACTTGCCCAAATACAAGGCTTTGGCATTTTCAAGGTCGGCGGGGGTTTGGGCCTGTGCAAAACTGGCACTGGCCGCTTCAACCAAACTGTCCAACTCGGTCATGGTGGGAACTTTAAAAGGAACTTAAATTCAAAATAAAAAAAGGATTGAAGCCTTCGCAAGCCTCAACCCCCTTGATCGACTGCGTGAGTACTTAAGCTGCGGCCAATCTGGCCTTGACTTGATTCACGATACCAGCAAAAGCGGCCTTGTCGTGCACGGCGATGTCGGCCAACACTTTACGGTCGATTTCGATGGCAGCCTTTTTAAGGCCATTGGCGAATTGGCTGTAGGTCATGCCGCATTCACGGGCCGCTGCATTGATACGAGCGATCCACAACTGGCGGAACACACGTTTCTTGGCACGACGGTCGCGGTAGGCGTACTGACCGGCCTTCATCACCGCTTGTTTAGCGATACGGAAGACATTACCGCGGCGGCCGCGGAAACCTTTGGCCAGGGCCAATACTTTTTTGTGACGGGCTCTTGCCGTGACACCACGTTTTACGCGAGGCATATTTTCTCCTTGTTCGTCAGTGAATTACAGGCCAGCCGAAGGCAGCATTTGTGCCACGTGACCCATATTGGTCTCATGCACGCCTACTGATCCACGGAGGTGACGTTTGTTCTTGGTTGTCTTCTTCGTCAAAATGTGACGCTTGAAGGCTTGACCGCGTTTCACGGTACCACCAGGACGAACACGAAAGCGCTTTTTAGCGCTGCTTTTGGTCTTCATTTTGGGCATTTGACTGCTCCTTAATTTGTGCTCGTGAGGCGTCTGCAAACTCCTTGCAGCCTTGTTGGCCCCGAGACACTTTTAATCAGTCATTCACCGAAGTGAACAACTGTTTCACTCCGAAGCTGCCGAAGCCGCTTCGTTGGCTGTTTTACCAGCCGGTTTTTTTCGACCTGGTGCAATCATCATGATCATTTGGCGGCCTTCCAACTTTGGAAACTGCTCAACCACAATCAAATCGCCCAAGTCATCACGGATACGCTGCAAAAGTGCCATGCCCAACTCTTGGTGGGTAATTTCGCGACCGCGAAAACGCAAGGTCACTTTGCACTTGTCACCATCAGCCAAAAAGCGGCGAATGTTGCGCATCTTGATGTTGTAGTCACCGTCATCGGTACCAGGTCGGAATTTAATTTCCTTGATTTCAATGACCGTCTGCTTGGCTTTGGCTTCGGCAGCACGTTTTTGTTCTTGGTATTTGAACTTGCCGTAGTCCATGAGTCTGCAAACCGGGGGTGTTGCTGTGGCTGCAATTTCAACCAAGTCAACATCCAACTCTCCTGCCATGCGCAAGGCATCTGCCAAAGAAACGATTCCGAGGGCTTCGTTCTCGGGTCCAGACAAACGGACCTCAGGGAAAGTGATTTCACGGTTCAGGCGATGCTTACGCTCTTCGCGCTGACGGCGGTCACGAAATTCAGTGGTAGCGATGGTTCAAATCCTTTAAAAAATAACTGCACAAGGCAGCCCAAACCGACGGGCAAGCGTCAAGCTAAAGCAATCGGAAAATACCTTCAAACTTTAGATTCAATGTCTGATTGGATGAGTTCAATGAACGCATCAACAGACATGACACCGAGGTCTTTGTTACCCCGGGCGCGAACCGCGACAGTACCAGCCGCCTTTTCTTTGTCGCCAGCGACAAGGATGAAAGGCGGCTTCTGCAATGAATGCTC
>SHXD01000045.1 GCA_009693505.1 Limnohabitans sp. | reverse complement strand
GCAGGAGCGGCTGGTGCAGCAGCTGGCGCTGGTGCGGGTGCTGGAGCAGCTTCTTTTTTACCGCAGGCAGCCAAAGCAGCAGCAGCGATCACGGCAGCCAAAACGAGGGACTTGGTCATGATTATTATCCTTAAAGTTAGTAAAAAACAATTTCCGGGAAATTGTCATCAGGTTTAGAAAAAGCCTGTTGACAGAATAGCAAGCACTCGAGCTCTTGATATCCAGCCTCCAATTATAGCTTTAATCATGTCAAATCATTTTCGACCAAGCCAGACGGATGCCACCACCCCTCCTCCCACCAGGCCTTCATCAATTGAACAGCGGCCTCGGTCAAACCCGAGGCCTCTTTGGCAGTTAAGAACTTCTCATTGGCCAACTTTTGCAGCAGCTTGGCGTCCCTTCCAGCTGCCCGAAAACTTTCACCATTGATAAAGATGTGCTTGGCATCAAACAACATTTTGGTTCTTCGATCTAGGTGAACACCACATGGCCATGCAAAGGCACTTAACACTTCCTGATCCGGGGGGTCGAACCACACACTGGGCTTGGGCTCTGTCAATGTTTCACCCAGCAAACAATTCAAAATTTGGGGATCTTTGAGCGCTTTGGCGACTGATTGCGAAGCAAATTTTTGCAGCGCCGCTGGAATACCAGCGTCCTTGATGGCCGCCGTTTGACTGGGATCTTGGTAAATCACATCCAAACTTGTGCCTGCATTTTCAGCCATCTCTTCGGACAACCCCATCAACAACTCACTGGCCAACTCGGCCCTTCGAGGCACCTTAAAGCCAATGGAATAAGTCATGCACTCACCCACAGCAGTGCCATCGTGGGCATATCCCGGGGGCAAATAGAGCATGTCACCGGGGTTCAGCACAAATTCAGCTTCGGGCTTGAATGCTTTCAAAATTTTGAGGGGCACACCTTCTTGCAACTCAAACTTTTTCTGTCGCCCAATTTGCCACTTCCGCTGACCATGCGCCTGCAAAAGAAACACGTCGTAACTGTCGAAATGGGGACCCACACCGCCACCCTCCGTGGCATAACTGATCATCAGATCATCCAGTCGCGCATCGGGCACAAATCGAAATTGCTGCAAAAGGGCATGAACCGCATCGTTGTGAAGATCCACCCCTTGGATGAGCACCGTCCAGTCGGGCGTTTTCAGGGAAGGCAAACTTTTTCGGCTGATCGGGCCATTTTTCAAGGTCCATTTCTCACCTTTCCGAACAATGTGGCGAGACTCGACCTCTTCGCTTTCAACCATGTTCAACAAGGCCGTTCGGTCGATCAAGGGCTTCATGCCCGGGATGGCTTGCCGAATGAGGAGTGGTTTCTTCTGCCAATGGCGTTTCATGAATTGGGCAGGGGTCAATCCCGCCAACAAGATCAAGGGTGTATTTTTTTGCATCACATTCAACTCAAAAACGATTTCAAAACTGCGACAATTCTCAGATGGATATTACTTCTCAATGTGTGGTCGAACTGACCTGGACGCTTAAAGATACTTTGGGCGAAGTTTTAGACGAGCTCGATGAGCCGGTTGCCTTCTACCTGGGTGGTCATGATTTGCTGCCTAAAATTGAAGAAGTGCTTCAGGGCCATGCCGTGGGAGCCAAAGTTGATTTGCACCTCGAACCCGAAGATGCATTTGGAGATTTTGACGAGAACTTGCTCTTCTTAGAACCCCTCTCGCTCTTTCCCAAAGACATTGAGGCAGGCCTCACCATCGAGGGCAACGCATTGCCAGCTGGCTGCAACCCCGATGCGCCACGCAATGTGCTTTACACCATCACCGAAATTTATCCCGATCACCTGGTGCTAGATGGCAACCATCCTTTGTCAGGCATCGCTTTGCGCATTAGCCTCAAGGTGAATTTGGTGCGCTTGGCCACTTCACAAGAGCAAGAAGCAGGTACCTGTGGTACTGGGTTTTTTAAAATTGAAATTGATCCAACTTGATATCACCGCTTGCCAGTTGATCCGTAACCACCTTCACCACGTTCGCTGGGTGCATCAAACTCTGAGACCACATTGAACTTGGCCTGCACCACAGGCACGATGACCATTTGTGCAATCCGTTCCATGGGTTGAATGGTGAAGGCCTCTTGACTTCGATTCCAGCAACTGACCATGAGCGGGCCCTGATAATCGCTGTCGATCAAGCCCACCAAATTGCCCAGCACAATGCCGTGCTTGTGACCCAAGCCAGAGCGCGGCAAAAGCATGGCGGCATAACCTGGGTCTTTGATGTACACAGACAGCCCGGTGGAAATGAGTTGCCATGCGTTGGGTTGCAGGGTGATGGGGGCATCCAAACAGGCCCGCAAATCGAGTCCCGCACTGCCCGGTGTGGCGTAAGCTGGCAATTGATCGGCCATGCGGCCATCCAAAATTTTCAAGTCAACATTCATCGTCATGAGATCCAAATTAAGGAGAAGGTACGTGCTTGGAGCGGCTTAAGTGCGGGTATGATTTTTGCCAATTCGGCTCGCAATTTCTTTCACCAAGTCTTGCGCCAGATGCGTCTTGGTGTCGCGCGGCATCTCTTTGGCACCCTCTGCATCGACCAGCAACAAAGCGTTGTCGTCTTGTCCAAATGTAGACGGGCCAATGTTGCCCACCAACAGAGGCACATCTTTGCGCACCCTTTTGGCTGTGGCTTGGGCCAACAAATCGTGGCTTTCTGCTGCAAAGCCTACGCAAAATAAATCGCCACTTTGCGCCCGAGCCGATCTGGCAACAGCGGCCAAAATGTCTGGGTTTTCGACAAAACTCAATTCAGGGGTGTCGCCCGAGCCATCTTTTTTAATCTTGTGATCAGCCGCATGATCGGGTCGCCAGTCGGCCACAGCTGCTGCAGAAATGAAAATCGTGGCCGATTGAACAGCCAGTTGCACGGCGTCGCGCATTTGCATGGCCGACAAAACATCGACCCGTTGTATGCCACGCGGCGTTGACAAACTCACAGGTCCGGCAATGAGCGAGACTTTGGCGCCCGCATGATAGGCAGCCTTGGAAATGGCAAAACCCATTTTACCGCTGGACAAATTGGTGATGCCCCGAACGGGGTCGATGGCCTCATAGGTGGGGCCGGCTGTAATGAGCACATGCTGGCCTTGAAGCACTTTGGGGGTCCAAAAGGAGAGCAATTCATCCACAATTTCTTCGGCCTCTAGCATACGGCCATCACCCGTTTCGCCGCAGGCCTGATCGCCTTGCCCTACGTTCAACACATGCGCACCATCAGCCTGGAGTTGGGCCACATTTCGCTGGGTGGCTGGGTGGGCCCACATTTCTCGGTTCATGGCAGGCGCCAAAATCAAGGGCACTGTTTGCAGGGGCCGGGCCAAGCACATGAGGCTGAGCAGTTCATCTGCCTTGCCATGAATCAGTTTGGCCATGAAATCGGCACTGGCTGGGGCAATCAAGATGGCATCGGCATCTCGGCTTAAATTGATGTGGGCCATGTTGTTGCCCTCGCGCGCATCCCATTGCGAGGTAAAAACAGGCTCACCCGACAAGGCTTGCATGGTGACGGGGGTGATGAACTGAGCGGCTGATTCGGTCATGACCACCTGCACCTTGGCACCCGCTTTCACCAAGGAACGGCACAACTCGGCCGCCTTGTAGCAGGCAATGCCTCCTGTGAGTCCTAAAACAATGCGTTTTCCGTGCAAATCGTTCATGTTTGGCAATGTAGCAGATCGTGAGACCTTTATAATCTCGTTTTCCATCTCCCGGGTGCTTTGCATCTCGTCCTGGACATGACCAAATTCGTCTTCGTCACTGGTGGTGTGGTTTCTTCCCTCGGGAAGGGAATCGCTTCTGCCTCACTTGCCGCAATTTTAGAATCGCGCGGCCTCTCAGTCACCCTCATCAAACTCGATCCCTACATTAACGTCGACCCTGGCACCATGTCACCGTTTCAACACGGTGAAGTGTTTGTCACAGACGATGGCGCAGAGACCGACCTCGATTTGGGCCACTACGAGCGCTTCATCAACACCCGCATGAAGAAGGCCAACAACTTCACCACGGGTCAAATTTACAAAAGCGTGCTTGAAAAAGAACGCCGCGGCGATTATTTGGGCAAAACGGTTCAGGTCATTCCGCACATCACCAACGAAATACAAGACTTCATCAAGCGCGGTGCTGGTTTTGACACGCCCGAATCCGTGGATGTGGCCATTGTGGAAATTGGCGGCACCGTGGGCGACATTGAGTCCCTGCCCTTCCTAGAGGCGGTGCGCCAATTAAGCTTGCGCTTAGGCCCCAACAACTCGGCTTTTGTGCACCTCACGTATGTGCCTTGGATTGCGGCAGCAGGCGAACTCAAAACCAAGCCCACTCAGCACACCGTGCAAAAATTGCGCGAAATTGGCATCCAACCCGATGCCTTGTTGTGCCGAGCCGACCGCATGATTCCTGACGATGAGAAAGACAAAATTTCTCTCTTTACCAATGTCCAAACATGGGGTGTCATTTCCATGCCCGATGTCGATACCATTTACAAAGTGCCGCGCGTCTTGCACGAACAAGGCCTTGACGCCCTCATCTGCGATCGCTTGCACATCAACACGCAGCCGGCCAGCCTCAAACGCTGGGACGACTTGGTTTATGAAACCGAGCACCCTCAAGGCGAAGTGAGCATTGCCATGGTGGGAAAATATGTGGAGCTGTCTGACAGCTACAAGTCGGTCAATGAAGCTTTGCGCCATGCCGGTATGCGCAACCATGTGCGCGTCAAAATAGAGCTCATCGACTCTGAAACCATCACCCCAGAAACAGTGGCTCAACTGGCCAAATTTGATGGCATCTTGGTGCCCGGCGGCTTTGGCAAGCGCGGCATTGAAGGCAAAATTCAAACCGCACGTTTTGCCCGCGAAGGCAAGGTGCCCTACCTTGGCATTTGCTTAGGGATGCAAGTGGCCACCATTGAATATGCGCGCAATGTCGCTGGCATGCATGACGCCAACAGTACCGAGTTTGAGCCCGATACCCCCTTTCCCGTCATTGCGCTCATTAACGAATGGAAAGACGCCGACGGCACCATTAAAGTTCGCGATGCTCAATCCGATTTGGGTGGCACCATGCGATTGGGTGCTCAAAGCTCTGACGTGTCTTCAGACACCTTGGCGCATCAAATTTACGGGCCTGTGGTCACCGAGCGTCATCGCCACCGCTATGAAGCCAATGTGAACTATTTGGACACTTTGCGCAAAGCAGGTTTGGTCATCTCTGCGCGTACACAGCGTGAACATCTGACAGAAATTGTGGAACTGCCTGCATCTGTTCATCCATGGTTTGTGGGTGTTCAATTTCACCCCGAATTCAAATCGACACCTTGGGATGGTCACCCCTTGTTCAATTCTTTTATCAAAGCATCGATCGATCATCAGCAAGGTGCGAAGCAATTGAAAGCCGTCGCTTAATTCACGGCGACAACATTGAGAAAAACCAGGAACACCATGAAACTTTGCGGATTCAATGTTGGCCTCGACCAGCGCTTCTTTTTGATTGCTGGACCCTGCGTCATTGAATCAGAGCAGTTGCAAATGGACACCGCTGGAACTTTGAAGGAAATCACCTCCTCATTGGGCATTCCCTTCATTTTCAAAAGCAGCTACGACAAAGCCAATCGATCTTCTGGCAGTACCTTCCGCGGCCCTGGCATGGAAAAAGGTTTAGAAATATTGGCCAAAGTCAAACGCGAACTGCATGTGCCCATCCTCACCGATGTGCACACCGAAGCCCATATTCCGGCAGTGGCTGCCGTGGTGGACGTTCTTCAAACGCCAGCCTTCTTGTGCCGCCAGACCGATTTCATTCGTGCCGTGGCCCAATCTGGCAAACCGGTCAACATCAAAAAGGGGCAGTTTTTAGCGCCTCACGACATGAAGAATGTCATTGACAAAGCACGTGCAGCAGCACGCGATGCTGGCCTGCCCGAAGACAACTTCATGGCCTGCGAGCGCGGCGCCAGCTTTGGCTACAACAACTTGGTGTCCGACATGCGCAGCTTGGCCATCATGCGAGAAACGGGCGCTCCCGTGGTGTTCGACGCCACTCACTCCGTTCAGTTACCAGGCGGTCAAGGCACCAGTTCTGGCGGCATGCGTGAAATGGTGCCTGTGCTGTCGCGCGCAGCAGTGGCTGTGGGCGTGGCGGGCTTGTTCATGGAAACACACCCCAACCCAGCCGTGGCCATGTCTGACGGCCCCAATGCCGTCCCCCTGCATCACATGAAAGCCCTGCTGGAAACACTGCTCGAGCTCGATGCCGTGACCAAAAAGAATCCGTTTTTAGAAAATATTTTTAATTAAGAGAGAAGTCAAAATGAGTGCGATTGTTGACATTGTGGGCCGCGAAATCTTAGACAGCCGCGGCAACCCTACCGTTGAATGCGATGTGTTGTTAGAGTCCGGCGTGATGGGCCGTGCTGCGGTTCCTTCTGGCGCTTCTACGGGCAGCCGCGAAGCCATTGAATTGCGAGATGGCGATCAAAGCCGTTACCTTGGCAAAGGTGTCTTAAAAGCGGTTGAGCACATTAACACCGAAATTTCTGAAGCCGTGCTGGGCTTGGATGCCTCCGAGCAGTCATTTCTCGACAAGACTTTGATCGACTTAGACGGCACCGAGAACAAAGGCCGCTTGGGCGCCAATGCCATGTTGGCCGTGTCCATGGCTGTGGCCCGCGCCGCTGCTGAAGAATCTGGTTTGCCTTTATACCGTTATTTTGGTGGCATGAACGCTTGCCAATTGCCCGTGCCCATGATGAATGTCATCAACGGCGGCGCCCACGCCAACAACAACCTCGACTTGCAAGAGTTCATGATCATTCCTGTGGGCGCACCCAGCTTTCGCGAAGCCGTGCGTTACGGAGCCGAAGTGTTTCACGCTTTGAAGAAAATCATTCACGACAAAGGCATGAGTGTGGCTGTGGGTGACGAAGGTGGCTTTGCCCCCAACGTGCCCAGCCATGAAGCCGCCATCCAAATGATATTGGACGCCATCAGCGCAGCGGGCTACACCGCAGGCGAGCAAATTGCCATTGGCCTAGACTGCGCTGCCAGCGAGTTTTACAAAAACGGCAAATACGAGTTAGAGGGCGAAAGCTTGTCTTTGACGGGCGAGCAGTGGATCGACATGTTGGCCACTTGGGTCGACAAGTACCCCATCATCAGCATTGAAGACGGCATGGCGGAAGGCGACTGGGATGGTTGGAAACTGCTCACAGAGCGTTTGGGCCAAAAAGTTCAAATTGTGGGCGACGACTTGTTTGTGACCAACACCAAAATTTTGAAGGAAGGTATCGACAAAGGCATTGCCAATTCGATCCTCATCAAGATCAACCAAATTGGCACTTTGACAGAGACTTTTGCCGCCATCGAAATGGCCAAGCGCGCCGGCTACACCGCCGTCATCAGTCACCGCTCTGGCGAAACCGAAGATTCCACCATTGCCGACATTGCCGTAGGTTTGAACGCAGGTCAAATCAAAACTGGCTCTATGAGCCGCAGCGATCGCATGGCCAAGTACAACCAATTGCTGCGCATTGAGGAGGACTTGGGTGACGTAGCAGAGTACCCTGGTCGTTCAGCGTTTTACAATTTGCGCTAATATTTCCGGATAGCCCTATTCGATGCTCATGGACAACCGCCTACTGCCAGCCACCTTGATCGCCCTGCTGCTTATTTTGCAGGGGCAGATTTGGCTGGGCAAAGGCAGTGTGCCCACGGTCATCGACCTTGAGTACAAAATTCAAGAGCAAAACGAGTTGAATGCCAAAGCCAAGCGCATCAATGGCCAACTCAACTCCGAAGTGAACGACCTCAAAGAAGGTTTGAACACGGTCGAAGAGCGTGCCCGCCATGAACTCGGCATGGTCAAGGCCAACGAGATTTTTGTTCAAATCGAAAAATGATCAATCCGGTCGAATTGGCCGGCTTCGTTTTGTCGTTGGCAATGGTTTATTGCAACATCAAAGAAATTCATTGGGGATGGCCCCTGGCCATTCTGAGCGCGCTGCTGTATGGCTCTGTCTTTTGGAATAACCAACTTTATGGTGAAGCCTGTTTGCAAATCATGTTCGTTCTGACGGCGGCCTGGGGCTGGCAGCAGTGGCTCAGAGGAAGCTCTTCAGCGCCGATAGGGACACAGTCAGACGCAAGCCCTGCGCCATTGGCAAAAGCCAAGCTTTCTGTGAGTGGCTTACTGCCTTATGAGCGACGAGTTGCCTGCATTGCCACCTTGTTGGCATGGCCTGCATTTTCATTTTTCCTGCATCGCTATACCGACAGTGATGTGGCCGTTTGGGATGGCTTGGTCACTGCATTGAGTTTGTTGGGTCAATATTTATTAGGTCGCAAAAAAATTGAAAATTGGTGGGTCTGGATGCTTGTCAATGTTCTCACCGTTGGCCTGATGGTCGAAAAGTCTTTGTGGCTTACGGCCGTGCTGTATGGCATTTTTGCCGTGCTCAGTTACATCGGCCTTCAAGCTTGGCGTCGCCATGCGCACTAGGGTCATTCGAGTTGCGCTGCTGGGTGCCGAAAGTACTGGAAAAACCAGCTTGAGCCAGCACATCACCGATGCCTTGTTGGCGCAAGGGCAGATGGCAGCTTACGTTCCCGAAGTACTGCGAGAGTGGTGCCAAATGAATGGCCGAACACCCGCTTTTCATGAGCAACGCCAAATTGCGCAGCAACAAGCCGAGCGAATTTTTTCAATCCAAGAAGGCTGGGTCATTGCCGACACCACGCCTTTGATGACCGCCGTTTACAGCGACTATGTTTTTAAAGACCTGTCATTGTACGAGGAGGCCCTAGGGCTACAAGCCCAATTTGATTTAACGCTGGTCATGGGACTCGACGTGGCTTGGGTGCCAGATGGTTTACAGCGCGATGGTGAGCATGTGCGTGAACCGGTGGACAATCTCATTCGACAGGCCATGTCAAAGAGGCAACTGCCATTCAAAGTCATTTACGGTCAAGACGAGGCAAGGCTCAACGCTGCATTGCTGGCCATCAGCCAAGGTATCGCGAATCTCAATGAGCCCCTTGATTTGAAATTTTCAGTGCCCGGCTTGCAACCCACGCAGGCTCAAAGGGAAGTGAGTCAATACGGTTTGAATCAAGGCAAAACAGCCTGGCGCTGCGATTTGTGCAGCGACTCAGAATGCGAGCACAGACTGTTCAGTGACCTGCTGAAATAAAGCCCGCTAGTGAACCGCAGGACCCGTGGGAGGTGTCGCTTCAGGTTGCGTAAAAAGGCTGGCTGCGTCCACAGGATCAAATTGATACTGCGCTCCACAGAACTCGCACGCCACCTCAATATTTTCGCGCTCTGACAAAATACTTTCGGCTTCTGCCGCGCCTAAGCTCTTGATCATGCGCCCTACTCTTTCGCGACTGCAACTGCATTGAAAACGAGGGCCCGTATCGCCAACCAGCGGCTCAAATCGCAGCAACGGCTCTTCCCAGAACAAGCGGTGCAACACAGTTTCAACATCCAAACCTAGCAGTTCTTCAGGCTTCAAACTTTTGGACAAGATAGAAATTCGGTTGTAGTCTTCATCTTTGCCTAAGGCCGATTCACGCTCTACTGAATCGTATCGTCCGGCCAAATTGCCAACGCCTTCCAAAGGCAATCTTTGAATGAGCAACCCAGCAGCCACTTGAGAGTTGGCAGCCAACACCAAGGTGGTGTCTAGTTGCTCAGACTGCAGCATGTAATGCTCCAGTACTTCGCTTAACTTTTCTAATTTTTCCTTTTGGTCGCCAAACAAAGGCACCACACCCTGGTAAGGCTGCCGGCCTGGCAAACGCTCTAATGGATCGAGGGTGATGGCGCAACGCCCTTCGTTGTTGACATTGACCATCTGACTCAAGGAAGCCTGCGGCAACACCTTGCCTTGGACGGTGGCTGTGGCACGGAATCCAAAATCCGGCTGCACTTCCACCACAGACAACTTGACGGGTCCATCGCCAAACACTTGCAACACCAAGGCGCCATTGAATTTGATATTGGCTTGCATTAAGACTGCGGCGGCGGACATTTGGCCCAATAACTCTGAGACGGGCTCTGGGTAAGCACCCGTTTCCGTGTTGGCAGAGCGCCTTTGTAGCACCTCCCACCATGAATCGGTTAAACGAACAATGGCACCGCGAACGGGTAAGCCTTCGAATAAAAATTTATGAAGTTCAGACAATTTTTTTCAAACTCGATTGGAAAAGGAGCGCATTCTCGATGTAATGTTTGGCTGGCATGCGCAAGCCTTGAATTTGTTCTGGCGTTAATTCGCGTACCACTTTGGCAGGAGAACCCATGATCATGGAGCCATCGGGAAACTCTTTGCCCTCGGTCACCAAAGAACCTGCGCCCACCAAACAGTTTTTGCCAATTTTGGCATCATTCAAAATCACCGCACCAATGCCAATGAGCGATTCATCGCCAATGGTGCAACCGTGCAACATGACGTTATGACCGACGGTGACATATTTGCCGACGGTCAGCGGCTTACCAAAGTCTGCATGGAGCACACTGCCATCCTGAATATTCGATCCTTCACCAATGTGAATGGATTCTGTGTCGCCGCGGATGACAGAACTAAACCAAACGCTGGCATTGACGCCCAAAGTCACTGCCCCCATGACCTGCGCACTGTCGGCCACCCAAGCCCCCTCAGCCAATACGGGTTGCTTGCCGTCTAGTGAATAAATAGCCATTGAAATCCCCTCAATTCAGAGAACAAAGCCTATATTGTAGGCAGGCCTAAAATAAGGCATGGCAAACGCAGAATTAGCCCCTCACGCACCTCACCCCCCTCACTTGAGGCAGGCTGTTTTAGCCCCCTTGTTGGCGCAAAACGCTGCTCAAAAAGCAGAGTTGACGCTTTCACTCGCAGAAGAACTACCCATCTTTGCAGATGTCACAGTGCAAGATCCTGGGGGCATTCCCGGGCGGCCCGACAAACCAGAACTGATACCGCACACCTCATTAAAGTCAAAACCTCTAACCTCACCCGAAGGCCGAGCAGTTTTGCTTCATGCCATCGCTCACATTGAACTCAACGCCATCGATTTGGCGTTGGATGTGGTGTGGCGCTTTAAGGGCATGCCTGCTGATTTTTACAAAGACTGGGTTCAAATTGCCAAAGAAGAGGCCAAACATTTTTTACTCCTTCAAAAGCATTTGGTCAGCATGGGTTTTGACTATGGCGACTTTCCTGCCCATCACTCACTTTGGGAAATGGCAGAACGAACGCGCGGGGATATTTTGGCCCGCATTGGACTGGTGCCACGCACCATGGAAGCGCGTGGACTCGATGCCTCACCGGGTGTGAGGAACAAATTGATCAGCGCAGGCGACCTTGTAGCCGGTCGTATTTTGAACATTATTTTAAAAGATGAAATTGGCCACGTTGCGGCAGGCAATCGCTGGTACCGACATGTCTGCAATGAAAGAGGTTTAGACCCGATCGGTACTTATCGCGAACTGATTCAACAGTACGACGCGCCCAAATTGAAATCGCCCTACAACCTAGAAGCCAGGCGACTGGCAGGCTTCGAGGAAGAAGAGTTAATTTACTTAGCGGCCAATGGCTTGTAAGCCGTCACATCAATTTCAACTTTGGCATCAATCATCAATCGAGCTTCGGTGGTTGAACGCGCAGGACGGTGACTGTCAAAGCACTCCATGTAAACACGGTTAAAGCTGCCAAAGTCGCGTGCGTCGTTAAGCCATACGGTGGCCTTGCACACATCATCCAGCGTGCAACCTGCCAATGCCAGCGCCTGCTTCAAACGCTCAAATACTTGCCGGGTTTGAGCTTCAATGCCACCTGCGACCACTTCGCCTTGATCATTGGTCGGCACTTGCCCAGAAACAAAAACAAAATCGCCTGCGCGCGTAGCAGGTGACAAAGGGCGGGCCAAACGATCTGAGGCAATGGGTGAACTACCCAACATTTCTACTGGCATGTTGATCTTTCTATTCACAAAATAAAGAGCCGTCCTTCAAAAAGTGGTTTAGCAATTTGAAATACTTTAAGAGCTTACATACCCATTTTGGCTTTTATTTACAGGAAAACCCTGTTTGCAAGAGATTTTGAATTGATTTAGAGTTAAAAATGTAAATTATTTACATTTCGTCAATTAAACCCAAGGAGATTCCCATGCTGCGTCTGCCCCGTCGACATTTGCTGGCATTGCTGCTGGCTGCTTTGCCCTTTGCCACCTTGGCTTCGCCCCCTAAAGGTGGTGCGGCCAACTTGGCCATGATTGGCGAGCCACAGAGTCTTGATCCAATGGCGTCAACTGCGGACTTGGTGGGCACCATCATGCAGCACGTCTATGAAACGCTGTACACATTTGATGCCAAGTGGAATGCCGTGCCAATGCTGGCCGATGGCATGCCCCGCGTCTCAGCCGACGGCATGACCTACACCATCAACATTCGCAAGGGCGTCAAACTGCACAGCGGTCGCGATTTGGATGCACAAGATGTGGTGGCCTCTTTGAAGCGATGGATGGACATGGCGCCGCGTGGCAAATCTGTCGGTAAAGATACCGTGAGTTTGGAAGCCAAAGGCGCTAACACCCTTGAGTGGAGATTCTCAGCACCCAGCGCTTCATTGCTGGCTCAATTGGCATTGCCCTCAGGCATGGCCATCATCATGGCCAAAGAAACCATTGCCAACCCCTTGGTCAGTTTTGTCGGAACAGGCCCCTATAAATTCAAAGAGCGCAAGCCTGATCAATACGTTGTTCTGACTCGCTTTGACACCTACAGTGCTCGCAGCGAAGCGGCTTCTGGCTATGCAGGCAAACGTGAAGCTCTTTTGGATGAGCTTCGTTTCACACCTGTACCCAACGCCAACACACGCGTTGAAGGTGCATTGTCTGGTCAGTTCCATTTTGCAGATCAATTGAATGTGGACGCTTTGCCGCGTGTTGAAAAAGGGGGCGCTGGCGTAGTTCCCATCATCACACCGTCGTTCGGATTTCCATACATGGTGTTCAACACCAAAGAGGGTGTCATGGCCAATCAGAGCGTTCGCCAGGCCATTCAAATTGCAATTGGTGAAGCTGAAATGCTAACGGCTGCATACGGCGACAAACGCTTTTTCACCCTGGAAGGCAATCACTTTCCACAAGGCACGCCCTTTTACTCAACGGCAGGCACCGATCAGTACAACAAACAAGATGCCAAACGTGCCAAGGACATGGCAGAAAAAGCTGGCTACAAAGGTGAGACCGTTCGTTTGCTGACCAGCCGTCAGTACGAGTTTCATCACACCATGGTGCAAGTCATGGCTGAACAATTGCGTGCTGCTGGTTTCAAACCAGAGATGCAAGTTGTCGATTGGGCCACTTTGATTCAGCGACGTGGTGATTCCAAAGTTTGGGACATTTACATGACTCACTCTGGCCAGTTACCTGAGCCCATGTTGTCGCCTCCTCAATTGGGTGAAGGCGCGCCTGGCTGGTGGAGTACACCTGCAAAGGCCAAAGCCTTGGGCGACTTCAATCACACCACAGATCCCGCTAAACGCGCTCAATTGTGGTCTGCCGTGCAACAAGTGGTCTACACAGAAGTGCCTTACATCAATGTGGGCAAATTCAGCAGCTTGTCGGCACGTTCTTCCAAGTTGGAAGGCTACACACCGGCCACTTGGCCCTTCTTTTGGAACACAGGCTTGGCCAAGTAAATGGCTGCATCAACAAGCTTGTTCAAGGCGTCTTTTTATTTAGAACATAGGCTTTCTGAATGAACTTCAATCACCTTGGACGCTCGTTGGCAGGCCGTTTTGGCGGCATGCTGGCTGTGCTGTCCTTGGTGTCAGTGCTGGTTTTTATATTGACTCGTCTGGCAGCAGGTGACCCTATTGCATTGCTGCTAGGCGATCAAGCCAGTTTGCAAGACATTGAATTGACCCGACAACGCTACGGGCTAGATCAACCTTTACTGGCTCAATTTTTATATTGGGTCAGTGAAATTCTAAAAGGCAATTTAGGCCAATCTATCTTTCTCCAAATGCCCGTGACGCAAGTTTTACTTGATCGCGTTGAACCTACTTTGTCCCTGGCTGTTTTGGCCGTGAGCATGGCCATGCTGATTGGCGTTCCCTGCGGCATTGCCGCTGCAGTTTGGCGAGGAAAGCTGATTGACCAATGTGTCAGCACACTCGCCATGCTGGGTGCCAGCATGCCCAGTTTTTGGATGGGATTGGTCTTGATTCAGTTGTTTGCGGTAGGCGCTGGCTGGTTTCCTGTTTCTGGCTATGGCGACCCCGGCGCACCTTGGAACATCAGACTTCACCATCTTTTATTACCCGCCTTTGTTTTGGGCACTTTGAATTCTGCGCTGATCATTCGCTTTACGCGCGCCTCCATGTTGGACATCTTGAACGAAGATTACATTCGCACTGCGCGCTCTAAAGGCTTGTCTGAAATGAGCGTGGTCTTGAACCATGGCCTGCGTAATGCTTTGGTACCCATCCTCACTGTCTTTGGTTTAACTCTGGCACTCATGATTGGCGGGGCTGTGGTCACTGAAACAGTTTTCAATTTGCCAGGTCTTGGTAATTTGGTGGTGCGTGCAGTTTTAAGACGTGATTACCCCGTCATTCAAGGTGCTCTTTTAGCCATTGCAGGCGTCTACGTCATCATTAATTTTCTCATCGATGTTTTGTACATGGTGGCTGATCCCAGGGTAAGACATGGTTGATTGGCGGGAGTCATTGCGAGTTTTATTTGCCAGACGTGTGGTGTTGTTTGCTGCTGTTTTGCTTATTAGCATGTTTCTGATGGCCATCCTTTGTACATGGGTCCTGCCCTATGAACCCATGGCCATGAAAGTGAGCCAACGCTTGAAAGCGCCTAGCCTGACTCACTGGGCGGGCACCGACGAATTGGGCCGTGACATTACCAGTCGCATCTTTTATGGCGCGCGCTATTCATTGGCCATTGGCGCATGCACTGCCTTCTTCGCTGCTCTTTTTGGAACGCTCATGGGCTTGCTCGCAGGCTTCTTTAAAAGCTTAGACGCGCTCCTGATGCGCTTGGTCGATGCCATGATGGCCTTTCCAGATATTTTGCTGGGTATTGCGCTTGTTTCTATTTTGGGAGCCAGTCCTGTCAATGTCATTTTGGCACTCACCTTGGTCTACACGCCACGAGTTGCGCGGGTGGTCAGAGCCTCGACACTGGTCATACGCGAGTTGCCCTACATTGAAGCGGCCCACGCAGTAGGCCTTAGCACACCGCGCTTGATGTTCAATCACATCTTGCCAAATTTGATGTCGCCCATTTTGGTACAACTCAGTTTCATTTTTGCTTACGCGCTCCTGGCTGAGGCAGGTCTTTCATTTTTAGGCGTGGGGGTCGGTGCTGAAATTCCAACTTGGGGAACCATGGTGGCTTCTAGCACGCAATATGCAGACCGTGCACTTTGGACCCTCCTGTTTCCTGGCTTGGCCATTGTGCTGACAGCTTTGTCTTTGCAGGTGCTGGGCGATGGCGTGCGAGACTTGCTCGATCCACGCCTGAAAGGCAACACATGAGTCGCTGGCCATGAATTCACTTGCAACTTTAAGTGTTCGCAATTTGCAGACAAGTCTTCTTCAAAAGAAGGGGCCCTTGAATTTGGTGCGCGGCATTGACTTTGAAGTGATGCCAGGCGAAACATTGGCCCTGGTGGGTGAATCTGGAAGTGGCAAGTCACTGACTGCACTGAGCATCATGCGCTTGCTAGCTCGGAATGCTCAATGGCAATGTCAAGGTGAAGTGTTGTTCAAAGACAATCAAGGTCTTGAACACAACTTGCTGACGCTGCCCGAAAAAACCATGCGAACTTTGCGAGGTCACCGCATTGCCATGATTTTTCAAGAGCCCATGACGTGTCTAAATCCAGTCATCACAATAGGTCAGCAAATTTCCGAGTCAGTGAGCTTGCATTTGGGTTTGGATCAGTCATCCGCAAATGCCAGCGCCTTGAGAGCTTTGGAACAAGTTGAAATTCCTGCAGCCCAACAGCGGTTTCACGAGTACCCCCACCAACTTTCTGGCGGAATGCGGCAACGCGTCATGATTGCCATGGCCATGATTTGCAAGCCGCAATTGCTGATTGCCGATGAACCCACGACGGCATTGGATGTCACCATTCAAGCTCAAATTTTGAATCTCATGGCCAGACTGCAAAAAGACACGGGCATGTCCATGCTTTTCATCACACACAATCTGGGCGTTGTTGCGCACCATGCTCAGCGCTTAGCCGTCATGTACGCCGGGCAGATTGTGGAGCAAGGCTCTGTGGCCGATGTTTTTGCCCACACACAGCACCCCTACACAAAAGGTTTGCTGGCTTGCCTCCCAGGCAGAGCCCGACAGTTGTCAAGGCAAACAGGGCAACGTGTTGCACTTCTAGACATTCCTGGGCAAGCGCCTTCAATGGCCATCACACCTACAGGATGCTCTTTTGCACCACGGTGTCATTCTTGTTTTGAAAAATGCCTTCAGTCTTTACCAGAATGGCGCGGCCTACCCGCACACACCTCGCTGTGCCATTTGGAGGCCCATTCATGACAGCCTCCTCTTTAGGCGCATCCAACATGCTGAATGTGCAAGCCTTGAGCGTTGAATTTGGCAAAGGCGAAAAGCGTGTTCGCGCTGTCGCCAATGTGAGTCTGAGCATTCAAGCTGGTCAGACCGTAGGGCTGGTCGGAGAGTCGGGCTCGGGTAAAAGTACTTTAGGACGCGCCGTCATTAACTTGATTCCCATCAAGCAGGGCTTGGTTCAATTCAAGGGGCAAGCCATTCAAGGCTTGTCTGTCTCTGACATGCGACCTCTTCGCCGTCACATGCAAATGATTTTTCAAGATCCCAGCCTGAATCCCAGGCAGCGTGTGGGCGAGATGTTGAATGAAGTTTTAGAAACTCATGGCCTGCACAAAGGCGTCCTTCGCACACCACGGATCTATGAACTGTTTCAATTGGTGGGCTTGAATCCAGAGCACGCCTCACGTTTTCCGCATGAATTTTCTGGCGGACAAAAACAACGCTTGGGTATAGCGCGAGCCCTTGCAGCAGAACCTCAGTTTATTGTGGCAGATGAACCTTTGTCTGCGCTTGACATGTCCATCCAAGCGCAAATTGTGAATCTGTTGATAGAACTGAAATCAAGCTTAGGTCTCACAATTCTTTTCATCTCGCATGATTTAGATGTGGTGGAGTATGTGTGTGACCATGTCGTGGTGATGTATCTGGGCCACGTCATAGAAACGGCCCCAACAGATATTTTATTTTCTAAGCCATTGCACCCCTACACAAAAGCATTGTTGGCGGCTGCGCCTATTCCAGACCCTGGCCAGCCGGCCCCGCAGGTGGTTCTGCATGGAGATCCTCCAAGCCCCATGAGCCCACCTTCAGGTTGCGTCTTTAGAACGCGCTGTTTGCATGCCACCGAAGAATGTTCACTACAAACACCTGCGTTGATACAAATGGGTGCACACCATTCAGTGGCGTGCATTCGACTCTCTGAAATTTAAGCGATCACCATCATGCAACTCAATGCCAGCTTCAAAGGATTTCCAGGCCATCTAGCCCCTGTTGAATTATCAGAAGTGGGCGCACAAGATTGGCACATTTTGCGAGGCGACTTACCCTTCCCTTTGGCCATCATCAAAGCATCCTCTTTGAATCACAACTTGCATTGGATGCAAAATTTTTGTAAAGAACGCGGCCTAGACATCGCCCCACATGGCAAAACAACCATGTCGCCTGAGTTGTATGCCATGCAAATTAAGGCCGGGGCTTGGGGTATCAGTTTTGCAAACGTTTTCCAAGCCAGCATGGGCGCTAGGCATGGCGTGAAGCGCATCATCATTGCCAACCAGGTTTACCAGTCGCCAGACTTAGACGCTTTGGCCCTGTTGCTGCAGACACACTCAGACTTAAGCGTTTATTTTTTAGTCGATTCAGTGGCTCAGATTGAGGCTATTCAGCATTGGCGCGCCATTCGACAATCAAAAACCCACTTCACAGTTCTCCTAGAACTGGGCATTGATGGCAAACGCACTGGTTGCAGAGACCCTGCGCAAGCACTGGCCTTGGCGCGTCTCATCAAGTCAACTCAAGGTCTTCAACTGTGTGGCATTGAATCTTATGAAGGCGCGTTGGCCACCTGCGATCATGCTCACGATCAAACTCAAGTCGCTGCTTTGATGCATCGAATTCAGGCACTGGCCATTGCATGCGAAGAGGAGAACTTGTTTGAGCACGATGAGGTATTGCTCACAGCAGGTGGCTCAGCCATTTTCGATCTGGTCGCAGAAAACTTAAAGCCTCACCTCCAACGACCCGCTAGGGGCATCTTGCGCTCAGGCTGCTACATCACACATGACCATTTGCAATATAGAAAAATGTTGCAATGCGTAGGAGAGAGACTTCAACTTCGCGAAACACTCAAGCCGGCACTCGAAGTAATCAGCAGCATTCAATCTTGCCCAGAACCTGGGCTGGCACTTCTGACCATGGGGAAACGCGATGTCTCCTACGACTTAGATTTGCCCGTTGCAATTTGGCGAGCCAACATGGGCGACTCAGCCGTTCAGGCTGTTCCTTCGCATTGGCACATTGAAGCGCTGAATGACCAACATGCCTATTTAAGATACGACGCCAATGCGCCGCTCTCTGAACAACCCCAATTAGGCCAAATGGTGGGCAGTGGCATTTCACACCCTTGCACCACCTTTGACAAGTGGCGATGGATGCCTGTTGTGAACGATCAGTATGGCGTCCAAAGTGCCATTTCTGTGAATTTCTAAATCAAACCATGAACGCAGTCGCTTCTTCCCTGCTCAAACGCTTGAAAAACAAAGCAGCTGTTTTGCCACGCGCACAACAGCAAGTGATCGCCGTTATTTTGAAAGATCCTGAAAAGGCACTGTCTCTGAGTGTCGACGCCATAGCCCTGCAGGCACAAGTCTCCATGCCAACCATCATGCGAACGGCTAGACAATTTGGTTTTGAAGGCGTGCGTGAGTTCAAGTTGGCCTTGGCTCAAGACTTAGGACGCACTTCATTGGTCCATCGATCAGTAAGTCTTGAAGACACCAGCCAAGAAATGATTCAAAAGATTTTAGGCGGTGCGGCAGCTTCCATTACAGCGCTACAACACCAACTCAACCCTAGAACTTTGGTTGAAGCCGCACAACTGATCGCAAATGCAACGCGGGTAGATTGCTACTCAGTGGGTACAACTTCTGCATTCATGGCGGATGACTTGCAGGGTAGGCTTTTCAGACTTGGCAAATCTGCGTACGCCTTTCACGATGCCCATAAGCAATTGATTTCCGCTGCCTCGCTCGGTACACAAGGGGTGGCAGTGGCAATTTCGCACGTGGGCCGAATGCCCTTTTTGCTCGAGTCCGCCACGTTTGCCAGATCCCAGGGTGCCAAGGTCATTGCCGTCACGCAACCACACACACCCTTGGCAGAAATTGCTGATGTTGTGATTGATGTCATGGTACCGCCCGATGCCGTCATGCGGGTGGGAACTGAGGCTTACATTGCACATCTCTTGATCATCGAGCTTTTGATGATTTTGGTTTTGAAAGAACTCGGTCCAGACAGCGTGAATCTTCAAATGCATTACAGAGAGGTATTGCAACAGCACGGGCAAGATGTCGACCAACACACATGGCCACACTGGACATGGCCCAATTCTCAAAAAGAATCGCCGGTATGAATGGCCAAGTTCAAATAGGCACTAGCCAGAAGAAGCTTCTTACAAATGTCGTCATGATGGATGGCACGGGTGCGTTGCCAAAAGCATGCGATGTTTTGGTCGAAGGTGATCGAATTGCAAAAATTGAATCTCACCTAGAAATAGCCTCGTATCCAAATTGTGAGGTTCTAGACTGTCAGGGCCTGACCCTGACACCTGGTTTCATTGATGTGCACACGCATGATGATGCGCAAGTTTTGCGAAATCCGAGCATGCTGGCCAAGGTTTCGCAGGGCGTCACCACCGTTATTACGGGAAACTGTGGTTTGTCTTTGGTGCCTTTGATCACGAATCACCCTCACTCTCCTTTGGATTTACTCCACACCACAGAATTTAAATACGGCCGTCTCTCTGAATATGCCAAGGCTATTGAATCTGCGAAGCCGTCTGTGAATGTAGCCGTCCTCATTGGACACACAACATTGCGCGCAGTCTGCATGGCTGATTTTGAAAAAGCTGCGTCTCAAGATGAAGTTGCTGCGATGACTCAGCATTTGGACCTCGCTCTTCAAGAGGGCGCATTAGGCCTTTCCTCTGGCTTGTTTTACCAACCAGCCGCGGCTGCCAACGAAGAAGAAATGAAAGCCCTCAGCCGCGTTGTAGGCCAGCACGGTGGCGTGTATGTCACGCATATGCGCTCAGAAATGGACAGCATCATTGAGGCCATGCACGAAGCCGCAGACACAGCTCAAGCAGGCAGGGTCCCTTGGATACTTTCTCACCACAAATGTGCTGGCCCTAAAAATTGGGGTCGAACCATTGAAACACTGGCCTTGTTAGATCGCATCAGTCAGCAGCAGGAAGTTGGCTTGGATGCCTATCCTTACAACGCAGGGTCTACTTTGTTGCGTGTGGATCTGGTAGATGGCGTCATTCCCATTTTGATCACACGCAGCGAGTCTCACCCCGAAATGACAGGAAGGTATTTAAAAGACATTGCCAAGCAATGGCACTTAAGTGAGCAAGATGCGTGTCTCAAACTCATGCCAGGGGGCGCTTGTTATTTTCAAATGCATGAAGAAGATGTCAGGCGCGTCTTGCAGCACCCTCTTACCATGATTGGCTCTGACGGACTTCCCCATGACGAACGTCCTCACCCAAGGTTGTGGGGTGCATTTGCCAAGGTCTTGGCTCACTACTGCCGAGACGAAAAGTTGTTCAGCTTGCCCCAAGCCATCCACAAGATGACAGGCTTATCTGCGAAGCGGTTTGGCATCAAAGACCGTGGCGTCATCCAAGTGGGCGCTTATGCAGATCTTGTTTTGCTTGACCCGGACAAGGTGCAAGACAAAGCGACCTATGTCCACCCACATCAAATGTGTGAAGGCATTCACAAGGTATTGCTCAACGGCGAGTGGGCCTTTGAAAATGGCAAAGTGACAGGTCTCGGCTCAGGCAAGTTCCTCAAACGCAACGGCGCCTGATGAACACATCAACCCCGCGGATGATGTTTAGCATGCAAATTTTTCAATCTTTCTCGGGCCACATGCGTGTAGATGGTGGTGGTTGAGATATCAGCATGCCCTAGCAACACCTGAACCGATCTCAAATCTGCGCCATGGTTAAGCAGGTGTGTGGCAAAAGCGTGCCTTAAGGTGTGTGGCGACAAGGGTGCGGTAATGCCAGATAACACAGCGTATTTTTTGATCAACTGCCAAAACATGATGCGCGACATGGCCGTTCCTACTTTGGGGCCGCTGGTGGTCACAAACAAATCATCCGTTTGTTTGGCACCCAACAAGGCACCGCGCGCGTTTTGCATGTAGTCCGTCAAACTATCGCGGGCCATGTCGCCAAAAGGCACCAAACGCTCTTTGCTGCCTTTCCCCATGATGCGCAGCAC
>SHXD01000044.1 GCA_009693505.1 Limnohabitans sp. | reverse complement strand
AAATCAAAGTGGCTTTTTAAGCCAGTTGGCAATTTCTCCAATGACACCTCGGCGAAATGCTAAGACGCAAATGACAAAGATAAGGCCCTGAATGATAGTGACCCAAGCGCCAAACTGCGCCAAATAGTTTTGCATCGAGACAATGATGGCCGCTCCCACCACGGGTCCAAACAAAGTTCCTAAACCGCCCAACAAAGTCATGAGCACGACCTCGCCCGACATGGACCAATGCACGTCAGTGAGCGAAGCGAGTTGAAACACCAAGGCCTTGGTGGCACCCGCAGTACCTGCCAACGCGCCAGAGATGACGAAGGCAAGCAGCTTGAAATGATCGGTGTCATAACCAAGCGAAACGGCACGGTCTTGGTTTTCACGAATGGCTTTCAGAATTTGTCCGAATGGTGAGTGGACAATTCGCCAAATTAAGGTAAATCCGCTCAAAAAGATGGCCAGCACAAACATGTACATGGCTGTGTTTTCTGAGAGGTCAAACAGGCCAAACAATTTGCCGCGTGGCACACTTTGAATGCCGTCTTCACCACCGGTAAAAGGTGTTTGCAAATAGAAGAAGTACACCATTTGCGAAAGCGCCAAGGTGATCATTGCAAAATAAATGCCCTGTCGTCTAATGGCCAAGGAGCCTGCTATGAGCGCAAGTCCTGCTGAGCACGCTGTTGCAAAAAGTACAGCCATCTCTGGATTCCAGCCCCAAACCTTGGCGGCATGCGCTGCTGCATAGCCCGCAGTGCCCAAAAACATGGCATGTCCAAAAGACAACAAACCTCCAAAACCCAACAACAAATTGAATGCACAGGCAAACAATGCAAAGCACATGACCTTCATCAGGAAAATGGGGTAAACCCAAATGGGTGCGATTGCAAAGAACAACACCATGATGGCAAATGCCACCCACTGATGTGTGAACGACTGAGTCTTGAAAACAATAGGCGAGGCGTTGGACATGGGCATTACTTTTGAGTACCGAACAGTCCGGCGGGTTTAAGCAGCAGAACAATGGTCATGATCACAAAGATGACGGTATTGGAAGCCTCTGGATAAAAAACCTTGGTAAGACCTTCAACCAAGCCTAGGCCAAATCCGGTCACGATGGCGCCCAAGATGGAGCCCATGCCGCCCACCACCACCACAGCAAACACCACAATGATGATGTCAGCGCCCATCAAGGGGCTGACTTGATAAATGGGTGCAGCCATGACACCTGCCAAGGCTGCAAGCGCCACGCCAAAACCGTAGGTCAATGTGACCATGCGGGGCACATTGATGCCGAACGCTTGAACCAAACTGGGGTTCTCTGTGGCAGCTCGCAAATAGGCACCCAGTTTGGTGCGCTCTATGACAAACCATGTACTTAGGCAGACAAAAAGAGAAACCACGATGACCCAAGCACGGTACTTGGGTAAGAACATAAAACCTAAATTGAAGACACCTTGAAACACTTCAGGTGACGGGTATGGCATGCCCGAAGAACCAAATTCATGACGGAAGACGCCTTGAATGATCAAGGCCAGGCCAAAGGTGAGAAGCAAGCCATACAGATGGTCAAGCTTGTACAAGCGCTTGAGCATTGTTTTTTCAATGAGCACGCCCGTAGCGCCCACCAACAAAGGGGTGAGTATGAGTGAGGCCCAATAATTGATCCCGAGTTTATTCAAAGAAAGATAAGCCACAAACGCACCCAGCATGTACTGGGCGCCGTGACTGAAGTTAATGATGTTCAGCAAGCCGAAAATCACCGCCAAGCCTAAAGAAAGCAGCGCATAAAAGGACCCATTGATGAGGCCAATTAGGAGTTGCCCGAAAAGAGCTTGGGAGGGAATACCGAAAATTTCCATGGCGATAAATCAGCTTGCTTTAAGAGTGGTTTACTTTTTGACCAGTGGGCAATCGCTTTCCGACAATGGACGGAAGGCTTCGTTTGCGGGGATGGTGGACACCAATTTGTAATAGTCATATGGGCCTTTGGATTCAGAAGGCTTTTTAACTTGGAACAAATAGGCAGGGTGGATTTTGCGGCCATCTGCGCGAACCGTGCCCTTGCCAAACAAGACGTCATCTGTTGGCAACTCCTTCATCTTGGCTGCCACTTTGGTGCCATCATCGGTTTTGGCTGCGTCAACGGCTTTCAGGTAGTGAATAACGCTGGAGTAAACGCCAGCGTGAACCATCGATGGGTATTTACCACCATTGGCAGCAGAAAACCGCTTGGTAAATTCACGGGTTTGATCATTCAGGTCCCAGTAGAAAGTTTCTGTGAGCATCAGGCCCTGGGCTTTTTCCAAACTGAGCGAATGAACGTCAGGCAAGAAAACCAACAAACCTGCCAAATTCTGACCCCCTTTGGTAATTCCAAACTCAAAGGCTTGTTTGATGGAGTTGGTGGTGTCGCCACCCGCATTGGCCAAGCCAATGATCTTGGCTTTTGAGGCTTGAGCTTGCAACAGGAATGAAGAGAAATCTTGCGTTGGGAAAGGGGTGCGAACTTTGCCCACCACTTTGCCACCGTTTTTAAGCACAACGGCTTCGGTGTCACGCTCCAAGGCATGACCGAAAGCGTAATCGGCAGTTAAGAAGAACCAGGTGTCACCGCCACTTTTCACAATGGCTTTGCCTGTACCGTTGGCCAACATCCATGTGTCGTAGGCCCAGTGAATGGTATTGGCATTGCAAGCTTTGCCCGACAAGTCAGCTGTGGCAGAACCAGAGTTGACAAGCAGTTTGCCTTTGTCAGCCGAAATTTTGGCAATGGCCAAACCCACAGATGAGGTGGGCACGTCGGCAATCATGTCGACCTTTTCTGTGTCGTACCACTGACGCGCAATATTGGAGCCAACATCGGGCTTGTTTTGATGATCCGCGCCAACAACTTCAACTTTCAATGTGCTTTTTGAAGCCCGGATGTAGTCTTCAACGGCCATTCTGGCTGCAACGACAGAACCTTGTCCTGTAATGTCTGAATACAAACCAGACATGTCATTGAGCACACCAATTTTGACAATGCCGTCGGAAATTTGCGCTTGAGCCGATCCGGCAAAAGCACAGATGGCCGCAACGGCCAAAGAAAGAAGATTGCGTTTCATCGTGATCACTCCAGTTTAATTAAGAAAAGTCAGACACCCAAATATTCATGCAACATGTTCATCTTGCTTGAGAGTTCCTGCGAAGAAAACCCTTCCACAATTTGTCCATGTTCCATGACATAAAACCGATCCGCCAGCGGTGCGGCAAATCGAAAGTTTTGTTCCACCATGATGATGGTGAAGCCCTTGCCTTTTAAAGCCGTAATCATTTTGGTCAATGCTTGAACAATGACAGGTGCAAGGCCTTCGGAAATTTCATCTAACAACAGGCATTTGGCACCTGTACGCAAAATTCTGCCCACAGCCAGCATTTGTTGTTCGCCGCCAGATAGTCTCGTACCAGGGCTACTACGCCGCTCGTAGAGGTTGGGAAACATTTCATAAATTTCATCAACGGTCATGCCACCTGGGGCAATGACAGGCGGGAGCATGAGGTTTTCTTCGCAAGTAAGCGCAGAAAAAATGCCGCGCTCTTCAGGGCAATAGCCCAAACCTAACTTGGCAATTTCATGCGTGGGCCAATTGACTGTTTCTTGGTTGTCAATCATGACCGAGCCCGTTCGACGCCCTACCAAGCCCAAAATGGATTTAACGGTGGTTGTGCGGCCTGCACCGTTGCGACCTAGCAGGGTGACAACTTCGCCATGATTTACCGTCAGATCAACGCCATGCAAGATATGCGATTCACCATAGTAGGCGTGCAGTTGGCTAATGCGCAAGAACTCTGTGGAATTAGCCATGGGCGCCTTCCAACTGGTTGTCTGCTGTTCCCATATAGGCTTCCAAAACTTGTGGATTCTTGGAAACTGTTTCGTAAGGACCTTCCGCAATAATTTGGCCTCGCTGCAACACACTGATGGTGTCGGCAATGCTGGCCACCACATTCATGTTGTGCTCCACCATCAGAATGGTGCGATTGGCGCTTACTTTCTTAATCAACTGAGTGACGCGGTCTACATCTTCATGGCCCATGCCTTGAGTGGGTTCATCCAACAACATGAGTTCGGGGTTCATGGCCAAAGTGGTTGCAATTTCCAAGGCGCGTTTTCTGCCATAAGGTAATTCCACAGCGGTTAAATTGGCCATGCTTGCAAGGTCCACCTCGTCTAACAAAGTCATAGCGCGGTCGTTTAACTGATTCAAGATGCTCTCAGAGCGCCAGAAATGCATGGAAGTACCCGTGGCACGCTGCAATGCAATGCGAACGTTTTCCATCACAGTGAGATTGGGAAACGTAGCCGAAATTTGGAAAGACCGAACAATGCCTTGACGCGCAATTTGCGCTGGCTTGCTTTGGGTAATGTCCTTGCCATTGAACAAAATTTGGCCGCTGGTGGGGATGTGAAATTTGGTTAGTAAATTGAAAACAGTAGTTTTGCCAGCACCATTGGGGCCAATCAGGGCATGGATCTGCCCCCGCTTGACACTGAGGTTAACGCCACTGACGGCAACAAAGCCCTTGAACTCTTTCACAAGTTCATTGGTTTTCAAAATGAAATCATCTGTCATGACGCTACGCACCGAATTCTAAAAAACACACACAGCGAGATGACTGTGGCTACAACGCTAGCTATTGTGAGGCAAGTGAAGACCCATCAAGGCTATGGTTATCCCGAATTCCGTCTCCCAAATGTCTGGGGAATGACCTTTAACTTAAAACCATGCCACCATCGACGTGAATAGACTGACCCGTCATTCCGCTTGACTCTGCAGAACCCAAATAAACGGCCAATCCCGCAATTTCTGAAGGGTTTAGAACACGACCCAAGGGCACTCTTGTTAAAGCTGCCTTGACCATGTCTTCCGGACTGACACCCGTTGTTTGCGCAACCTGTGCTTTGAGTTCTTCAACCATGTCAGTTTGAATAAAACCTGGACAAATGGCATTGACAGTGACGGCAAAGGGACTGGCTTCTAAGGCAACGCAGCGGGTCACGCCCACGACGGCATGTTTACTGATGTTGTAGGCGCTTTGATTTCGGGAGCCCCACTTACCAGCAGTCGAGGCCATGTTGACAATTCGACCATGGCGTCTCTCTTGCATGCCTGGCAAGCAAGCTTGCATGAAATTAAGAACGCCAAACAAATTCACATCCAACATGTCTTGAAAATCTTGGGGGGAATAGTCTAAAAAAGTTTTAGATCGATAGACGCCTGCGTTATTGACCAACACATCCACGCGGCCAAAATGCTGAGTCACTTTTGTAACGGCATCAAAGCACGAACCGCGATCCGTCACATTGACAGCTAGGGTCATGATGCGATCTTCTGCCAAACCCAGACTTTGTTTGACTTCTGTCAAACGCTGTTGGTCAGTTGCAATTAAGCACAGTTTGGCCCCTTCTGCCGCATAAGCTTGTGCAATGGCAAGGCCTATGCCGCGACTGGCCCCAGTGATGATGGCAATTTGATTTTCTAAGCGATGCGCCATGTTGGCTCCTTGTTTATGGTGGGGAATAGCCGCAAAGTTTTGCAACGATTAGCTTTGCATTTTCTGCAGTGACACGATCACCTCGCCAGACCGTGTGTGCATCTGCTCTGACCAGCGCGTAATGATGGCGATATTCAAGGGGTATGTCTTGATGGCCGCTGACATTCAATATTTTGAGAGGCATGTTTGCTTTGGCTGCAAGGTCTTGAAGAGCTTTGACATCTGCATTGAATTCTGTCTTCAAGCAAAGCAATGTGTAGGCGGGCCCCAAAGCATCGTACAAAGAATGACCCTGTTCAAGCCAGAAGTGCGGAGCCCTGCATCCTGGCACCGTAGAAGCCGTGAAACTGCCCATGCTGTAGTCAGGCGCCGCCTCGTCGTCGTACACCATGATGGGTGATTGATCGTAAAAATAGCCAAAGTTCAAACCTGCACAACAATACTGTTGAACATTCAAATCATAAAGATCTTGACCAAATGTAAGCCTAGCCTGCGCGCCCAAAGTCGAGTCTTGTTCCAAGTGGTCGGGAATCTCGCGCCTGCGTTTGCTCATGGCATGCGCATGGTTCATGGCAAACCGAGACACTTGCTCGGTGATGGGATGCCTTTCTTTTTCATAGGCACTTAAAGCATTTGGAGAAGCCCAAGACTCAAGTTGCGCAGCCAGATGCCAAGCCAAATTTGAAGCATCTGCCAAGCCGGCATTCATGCCGTAGCCCGCATAAGGCACCCACAAATGGGCCGCGTCACCGGCCACAAAAACTCGACCTTGCTGCAGCTTATCGCTGACCAATCGACGGCCAAACCAATCTTCTTTGCTCATCACTTCGTACTCGAAGTCGTCCCCTACGCCCAGGATGGTTCTGATGGCCCAATCGCGATCGACAGATTCAAAGTCTGCTTCATGATCACAAAGGTAGTTGTGGATGAGCCAAACTTCTTTGCCATCGATGGCGTAAATATTGCCGCTTCTTCTAGGATTGACGGTGAACATGGCCCATGCAGGAGGCGCCTTCATGAGCGCAATTAAATGCGGTGCGCGAATGCAAGTGCTTTGAACGCGCTGTACCACCTCATCGCCAACCAACTTAGCACCCATGCCTTTTCGCACCATCGAACGACCGCCATCGCATCCCACCATGTAAGCGGCATTCAAGGTGAATACTGGGGAATCTGGCAATTCAAGATTTTGAATTTGCGCTGTCACGCCTTGCTCGTTTTGCGAAAACGCCATCACTTGGTGCCTGTGCAAACAGGTAATCAAGGCTTGCTTTTGAACATGCTGCCTTAAGATAGGTTCAATGTACCTTTGGTTAAGACGATGCGGTGGCTCGGGCGTTGGCCAATGGCCATCTGGCCCGGAATGATCCGTCAGCCGTGTAGTTCTTCCTGGGATATGAATTCTTGCAATTTCTTCACCCAATGTGCTGGTTCTGTAAGACACATCATGCGGGTATTCGTCCGGCAGACCTGCTGCTCGCAATTCTTGAGAAATTCCCAATGATCTGAAAAGCTCCATGCTGCGAGAGGCAATGTGATTGCACTTCACATCTGGCAGGGCATCTTCAGTTCTCATCTCCACCAAAACGCTGGCAATGCCTCTCTTTGCCAAGCAAAGGGCCATGGTCATGCCAACTGGGCCACCGCCCACAATCAGAACTGAGGCGTCTTTCTCAAGTCCTGAACTCATAGGGCCAACTTCAACGCATCGTATTCAAACAGCCAATCGTAGCGCCTTCTCACTTTTTCTGGCTCCCATTCAGCACTCACGTAGTCCACTGCCTTGTCGGAGTCAGAAAGTTGTGGGTTGTGAAAGCGTTTGGCATTGTCGCTAGATCGGTTCACGATGTCGGCCGTGCGCTGCCAACGCAAACTTTCGAATTGCGCAAATGCATCTGAAGCGGTGTCTTGCAATGACAAGCAGCGCGCCATGACGGCGGCATCTTCAATGGCCATGTTGGCGCCTTGCGCTAAAAAAGGCAAAGTGGGATGCGCAGAATCGCCCACCAAACAAATCGAGCCTTGGGCCCAGCCTCTTTGCGGCGATCGGCCTAGCAACGCCCACTTAAAGGGTTGCTCAATTTTGCGCATCAGCTCACCCACATCTTCATGCCAGTGTCCAAAATCTTGAAGCAACTCTTCGTGTGTTCCTTGCTCTGTCCAAGACTCTCCGCGCCAGCCATCTTTTTCAATGATGCCCACCACGTTCATCAATTGCCCACCGCGCACAGGATAGGTAATGACATGCGCACCTGGCCCTACCCAATTGGTACCCACTTGGGCTTGTAAATGCGAGGAGATGGTTTGAATAGGAACCAACCCACGCCAAGCCAGCAAGCCCGTAAATTGCGCTTTGTCTTCGCCCAATAATTTCTCACGCAAAACAGAGTGAACCCCATCTGCTGCGATCAATCCAAAGGCATGGTACTGGCTACCATCTTGCAACTCAAAGCTAGCGCCAGAAGCTGTGCTTCGTGCGGAAACAACTCGCGCATTCAGTCGAACAGGTTTGTCTGAACGCGCATTGAATGCCTCCAACAAGATCTTGTGCAAATCGCCCCTGTGCACCATCCAATAAGGGGCCCCAAAACGCGATAAGCAGTCGTCACCCAGATCAAACAGCTTCCAGCGCTGCCCTGTATTCCACATGCGAATTTCTTTGCCCTTCGCCTGACACACCAAGGGCTGCAAGGCTTTTTCCAAATCTAAACTTTGAAGCACCCTTGTGCCGTTGGGTGAAATTTGCAAGCCCGCGCCTACTTCACCCAACTGGGATGCTTGTTCGTAAATGTCAACCTTGAAACCCTGCTGCAAAAGTGCAAGTGCAGTGGTCAGTCCTGCAATGCCCGCACCCGCTATGGCAATTCGCTTTTCTGTCATTCTGCTTTGATGTTGTTTTCTTTGGCCACTTGCGTCCACAGCTGAATTTCTTGCGAGATGACTTTAGCAAAATCTGCTGAAGAACCGCCAACAGGTTTGATGTCGAGTTTGCCCATGCGCTCTTGCACATCAGGCAATGCCATGATGCGAGCCACTTCTTCTTGCAAGCGTTTCACAATGGGAGCAGGCGTGCCAGCTGGTGCCAACAATCCACTCCAAAAATTCACCGACACATCGATGCCTTGCTCTTTCAAGGTAGGCACTTGCGGGTAGGCGGCCAGGCGCTGCTCTGAGGTTACGCCCAAAGCGCGCAATTTACCGGCCTTTAACAAAGCCGCAATAGGACCAGAATCGATCAGGGTCATTTGCACCTCTTGAGTCAAGACAGCATTGATCGATGGTGCACTGCCTTGGTAGGGAACGTTTAGGGCTTTCAAACCCGTCTTCGCTTTAACCAACTCCATCACCAATTGAAACGAAGCCGAGGGGTAAGAATAGTTGAACTTTGTTGGATTGGCTTTGCTCAAGGTCACCAATTCAGCAAATGTTTTGGCCGGCGACGCTTCATTGACCGCCAGAATCATGGGGAATGAACCCGCCAATGAAATGGGCGTCAAATCTGTCACGGGGTTGTAGGCCAACTTGGCCACCAAGGCGGGGTTGAACACAATGGGGCCACTGGCAGCCATCAGCAATGTGTAGCCATCAGGGGGTGACTTGACCACCAACTCGGTGCCCACAGCCGCGCCAGCACCTGGTTTGTTTTCTACCAATACAGGTTGACCCAAGGCAGGCGCTAATTTCTCAGCCACAACACGCGCCAAAATGTCATTGGCACCACCAGGCGCGTAAGGCACCACAATGCGGATTGCTTTGTTGGGCCATGCGGTTTGAGCTTGCACGGATGTGCAAAGACCGGCCAACATGAGAAGCGCCACGCCCACAAGTGTCTTGCGTTTGTTCGTCATAAGTTGTGATGGTTTCATTTCAATCTCCTGTCTAAACGGTGTCAAATTTTGATAATCAATTTTGGGCTTCTGGGATCTGGGGCTGCAATCAGAGCGGCGTGATGCGAGCATGAAGCAATGCACTTCGCCCCGCATCCAAGACGGCCAAACATCTTTCGATGGCCGCCTCAACTTGCTCAGGATCTGTCAATCTTTCGCCATGCGCGCCAGCAGCTTCAGCAATGGCGGCAAAGTCTGTTGAGTAGCCTAAATCAGAAGCAAATTGGTTGGTGCTCTTGGCTTCACCTTGTGGATACATGCGCAAGGTGGACTCTTTCACTGCAGACCATCCGCCGTTGTCCAGAAGCACCGTGAGAATGGGCAAGCCATACTGGTTTGCAACGGCATAGACTGAGCTTGGATTGCTAAAGTAAAAAGAGCCATCACCCACAAAATGAATCACCCTGTTGTCGGCTTGTGCCAGCTTAATGCCTAGTGCTGTACCGGCTGAAAAACCCAGACCACCTCCCGACAAGCCCATTAAGCTGCCCGGCACCTCGCGCGGTATTTGCTCAAACACCGCCATGGTGTTGCGAATGGCTTCATTCAAAACAACGTCGTGCAAATCAATTTTTTGACCCATCACGGCGCATAGGTAATGTGGATTGATGGCGTTGACAACACCCTTTGCTTGGGCAAGGGATGCTGCCTTCTGTCTGTTTTGCGCATGCGCTGTTTTGAAGGCCAAGCCCCTTGCCGCCGCTTTTGTTTTGAACTCTGGCGTGGCACTGCCTTCAATGATCTCAATCAATTGCGCAATCAAGCGAACACTATCACCTTCAATGCGCGCGTTGAGTGGGAATCCCCACATGGGAATATCGCGCTTGATGGCATCTACATCCAACTGAGCCCAATAGGCGTTGGGGTTGACACGTGTCGTTTTGGGAATCCATGGGACATCGACATCGACCATCAATCCGAAGTCTGCCTGTTCTGTGAAGGCGGCAGGGTTATAGCCGGCAAAATAAGGCGAGTCACGCCGTATGTTCATGTAGATGGTATTGAATTCACAAACCCGCATGCCGCACAAAACAGCCAATTTTTCTATCAATGCAGGCGCCTCGCGGTTTCTGCCAGCATAGGCGGTGACCAGCATTGGATTGTCTGAACGCATGAGCTGCTCAGCAATAGCTCGAACTGCACTTGCATCTGCACCCTGAGCTCTTACGGGTAAGTGATTTTGATGGCCATAAGCTCCCACGCTGGCAGTGTCAACAGGCGCTGCCAAAACCTCTCTGGGCAATGTGAGGTAGACAGGTCCGGTAGGGTCGCTTTGCATGACCGCGCCAGCTCTAGACACCACTTCATGCGCCATAGAGGGCCAGGCCAAGTTGTACTCCCACTTAACATACGGCCTCACCACACTGGCTTGATCAAAGGGCTCTTGAATGAAATGAACATAGGTGTCACGGCCACCCGTTGCGTCATCGAAGGTGCTCATGGGGGCGCGGCCCGCAATGAGCAGAACAGGAATTCGCGTTCGGCAAAGATTGTGCAAGCCCATGGCAGCGTTGGCTGTTCCCGCATCAACGTGAACTAAAACGGCTTGCCCACGACCCGTAGCAACGGCATAGCCGCCCGCCATGTGAACCGCCGTATTTTCATGCGGGCACAGAATCAACTTTGGAAATGCTCGGCCTTGCTCGCGCCAATGCGCCATCTCTTCAATTAAGGGTGCATGGTCAGTGCCCAAATTACAAAACAAATATTCAATGCCTAAATCAACCAAGCCTTGCAGCAAGTCATTGGCGGCGGTGCGGATGTAGGGTTGAGACATAAGTTATTTATTTGACAGACCCGCTACCTTGACAACAGGCAACATCAAGCTTTGTAAGTTAACACGACTACCTATTTTATGAAATGATGGAAACCCCAAGCACGTGAGCTTCTGTCACAGAAAGTAGGCTTCTCTGTCGCCTTCGTAACAGAGAGGCCTCGCATCAATTCAATCCTTTATTTAAGCAGCATCGACCACTAAGCAGGCATCAACCAATCGCACACGTTGGTCAATGTAGTAGCCGCCATACTCGGTGTACTTTAAAACAGCGCACCCACATTGCTGACAGGCATAAACATCGGCGCGGTTATAGGGAAAGTAATTCAAGGCAATAGGCGCCTCTGGCGAGTCATATCGCGTGCCGTTTGGATGAAACTCTTGAAAGCTCAGCTCTGACTCACCTTGCGCCATCTCGCGGCGCAATGTGCCCTCAAGTTTCAGTTGCTTGGATGGCCAGCGGTCATCGCTGACACTTTCCCAGCCTTTGCAAATTTTGAGTGAGCAAGCACATTGATCCAAAGGCTTGATGGCAAGCGCTTGGAGTTGGGTTGCATCCAATGGAAAAGGCGGTACGTCAGACATCTTCAAATCTTACTGCGGTTCAAACATCGTGAAAAAATAGCAGATACGCCTTCGAAAAAACGACTGCTGGGCATTCTTTTTGCATGACTATCGTAGGATACTGGAATATTGCACCAAATTAGAATTTCATAAATGACCTGGTCTTTGCTTGCTAGAGAACCCAATGGCACTTTGGGTGTCGCCATTGCTTCGCGATTTTTTGCGGTTGGCTCCTTGTGCGTTCACACACAACGCGGCGTTGGCGCGGTGTCTACCCAAGCCCTCATGAATCCATTGCTCGGCCCTCTGGGTCTCAAGTTCATGCAAAGCGGCATGGTCACGCAACAAGTGATGCAAGATTTATTGCAAACCGATGCGGGCAGTGAGCAAAGACAAGTCCATTTGTTGCCCATGCAGGGCAAGGCTGTTGCGCACACCGGAAAAGCATGTATCGATTGGTGTGGCCATGTATCGAGCCAAGATTTCAGCATTGCAGGCAACATGCTGGCAGGCCCTCAAGTTCTGGCAGAAACAGCCAGGGTGTTTCAAGCCACACAGGGCATACCTCTGGCAGAGCGGCTCATTTTGGCCATGCAAGCCGGTGAAGAAGCTGGCGGCGACAAGCGTGGCAAACAATCAGCCGCTCTTAGAATTCATGCTGACGAAGACTATCTCCAACTCGATCTTCGTGTCGATGACCACGAAGATCCGCTATTGGAACTCAGGCGTTTGTATGACAAAAGTCTAGAGCGCTTCCAACCGTTTTTAAGCTGCCTGCCCGGCAGACACAATCCGGTAGGCCTGACAGATCGCGCCCTCATTGATGCTCAAATTGAACGCTTTCATCAAGCGCGACTCAAACCATGAGCAGCCCACAACTCACACCCACCGTCCTTCAGGTCAGGGACTTGGTCACCACCTTCGACACCGACGCAGGTGAATTGACTGCGGTTGATGGTGTCAGTTTCAGTGTGAACGCAGGGCAAACCTTGGCCATTGTGGGCGAGTCTGGCTGCGGCAAAAGCGTCACCTCTTTGTCCATCATGGGTCTCTTGGCCAAGCCAGCGGGAACTGTTCGAAGCGGTTCCATCCAATTTGAAGATCAAGAATTGGTCGGGGCACCCGCCAGCCAGTTGCAAAATTTGCGCGGCAATCGAATGGCCATGATTTTTCAAGAGCCCATGACCTCCCTCAACCCTGCTTTCACGGTGGGGGAGCAAATTGTTGAAGGCCTCATGCGGCATCTACCGCTCGACAGAACACAAGCCACCGAACGCGCTTTGGAAATGCTCCAAAAAGTTCGAATTCCCGCGCCAGAGAAAAGACTCGACGACTATCCACACCAATTGTCAGGGGGTATGCGGCAAAGGGTCATGATTGCCATGGCCCTTTCCTGCAATCCCAAGTTACTCATTGCAGACGAACCTACCACCGCACTGGACGTCACCATTCAAGCGCAAATTTTAGATTTAATGCGCACTTTGCAAGATGAAACACAAACAGCCATTGTGCTCATCACCCACGATTTGGGCGTTGTGGCAGAAGTGGCTGATCACGTTGTGGTCATGTACGCCGGCCAAGTGGTTGAGCAAGCGCCGGTGCAAGCTTTGTTTGACTCACCACAGCATCCTTACACTGTGGGCCTGCTTGGCTCTATCCCAAGCCTTGATGAAGCGCAAGGCCGACTTGCCTCCATTGAAGGACAGGTGCCCAATCCTTTGAATCGTCCGGTGGGCTGCACTTTTGCTCAACGCTGCCCTTTTGTAGAAGAGGCTTGTCTCATCGAAAGACCCAAACTCGCAGAGCTAACACCGGGTCACTGGAGCGCCTGTTTGCGGGCCCCACTTAAAGCCGAAATATTGATGCCGTATGTCAACCACTGAAACACACCTGCTAAAGGTTCAAGGACTGGTGAAACATTTTCCGGTCAATGCAGGATGGTTTGGACGCAGCCCCAACAAGGTACGCGCAGTGGATGGCATCGACATTCATTTGAATGCGGGGGAAACATTAGGCGTTGTGGGAGAGTCGGGTTGCGGCAAGTCCACACTGGGCCGGCTTGTACTCCGGCTTATAGAACCCACCCAAGGCACTGTGGTCTTTGCAGGGCAAGATTTGTGCAGCCTGTCTGCAGATCAATTGCGCTCACAACGCAAGGAAATGCAAATCATTTTCCAAGACCCCTTCTCGTCTCTCAATCCACGCATGACGGTCTACCAATGTTTAAGTGAGCCCTTAAAGCTGCACAACCTGCACACCGGGCGGCACGCCGAGCGCGTGCAAGAATTGTTGAAACTTGTTGGCTTAGCACCTGAACATGCACAGCGCTATCCGCATGAATTCTCGGGTGGCCAAAGACAGCGCATTGGCATCGCACGTGCTTTGGCGGTCGAGCCTAAGTTGATTGTCTGCGATGAAGCCGTTTCAGCATTGGATGTTTCAGTACAAGCCCAAGTTGTGAACTTGCTACAAGACTTACAAAGGCGCTTTGGCTTGGCGTATTTGTTCATTGCACACGACTTAGCTGTTGTGAAACACATTGCCGACCGTGTGGCTGTGATGTACTTGGGGCGGGTTGTAGAACTGGCAGAAAAGCACCAACTCTTTGTGCAGCCACGTCACCCTTACACGCAAGCCCTCTTAAGCGCCATCCCCAGACCGAATCCCGGCATCAAAAAACAACGTACCCTTTTGGGTGGTGATGTGCCCAGCCCCCTGAATCCACCGAGTGGTTGCCACTTTCACACCCGTTGCCCGCATGCAACGCAACTGTGTCAAACGACAGTGCCGAACATTCAATTGAATGGGACGCATCAAATTGCCTGTCACTTCTGGCAAGATTTACCCATGCCAGACTCTGTGATATTTCAGCCCCAAATGAGCCGTGATGCCCAACATCTGAAATTGTTGCAATCTGCTTTTGTGCAAACCCCCTAGTTTTTTTCACTGGAGACATTTCATGACTTTCAAAACTCAAAAGTATTTGCTTTTACCGCTGTCGCTTTTTATGGCCTTCAGTCAAGGACTGGCCAGCGCCCAAACCTTGCGCATCGGCCTGGCAGAAGACCCCGATGTCCTTGACCCAACCTTAGCGCGAAGCTTTGTCGGTCGAATTGTTTTTTCATCTCTGTGTGACAAGTTGTTTGACATCGACGAAAAATTAAACATTTTGCCCCAACTTGCGTCTAGCTACGAGTGGTCTTCCGATAGCAAAGCACTCACCCTTAAAATTCGACAAGGGGTTACTTTTCACGATGGTGAAAAGCTTGATGCGGCGGCTGTGAAGTTCAACATTGAGCGCCACAAAAATTTACCTGGGTCAAACCGCAGAGGCGAATTGGCACCGGTCGCCAGCGTAGATGTCATTGACGCAAACACCGTTCGTTTGAATTTGAGTGCGCCTTTTGCGCCCCTGCTGGCACAACTGACCGATCGAGCCGGCATGATGGTTTCGCCCAAAGCTGCTCAAGCTGCAGGCGATAAATTTGGTTCCAACCCTGTCTGCGCAGGTCCTTTCAAGTTTGCCGAACGCGTGGCACAAGACCGCATCGTGCTTGAAAAGTTTGCCAACTATTGGAACAAAGATGCGGTTCATTTCGACAAAGTCATCTACACACCCATTCCTGACGCAACGGTTCGTTTGGCGAATTTGAAATCTGGTCAACTCGACTTCATTGAACGCATGGCTTCCAATGATGTTGAAAATCTCATGAAAGACAAAAAATACAAGGTCTCTCGCATCACCGAAATTGGCTATCAAGGCATCACCATCAACGTGGGTAAAAGTGAGCAAGCTAAAAAGAATCCTTTAGGTCGCGATGCCAAGGTGCGTGAAGCCTTTGAATTGTCTTTGGACCGACAGGGTTTGGCCCAAGTCGTGATGGACAACGAAGCCTTGGTGGGCAATCAGTGGGTTGCGCCAAACAACTCGTATTACGCCAAGAATGTTCCGATACCAAAACGAGACATTGAAAAAGCCAAGGCACTGCTCAAAGAAGCTGGCGTTGTCAAACCCAGCTTCACGCTCATGACCACCACCGCCTCAGACGCACAGCGCCTGGCTGTGGTCATTCAAGCCATGACGCGCGAAGCCGGCTTTGATGTGAAAATTCAAACCACCGAATTTGCTACGTCTTTGAACATGGCAGACAAAGGTGATTTTGAAGCTTATGTTCTTTCGTGGAGTGGCCGCCCTGATCCCGATGGCAACATGTTCAGCTTTCACGGTTGCAAACAACCCCTCAATTACGCTGGCTATTGCAGCGCTGAAACAGATGCGCTTTTGAACCAATCACGTGCCGAGCGTGACCCTGTCAAACGCAAAAAAATCATGGAACAAATTTCTGCACAAATTCTGAAAGATCGTCCTGTGATCTATCTCTACCACCGCAATTGGCTGTGGGCCTACAACGGCAAATTGGCAGGTGTGCGCAATATTCCTGATGGTCTGTTGCGTGTTTCAGGCCTGAAAATGGCGCCATGACAAGCTATCTGGTCAAACGCTTACTTTCTGTTCTACCAACGTTGCTGTTGGTGTCGATGCTTATTTTCGGGCTGCAGCAATTGCTGCCCGGCGACCCCGCCAAAATTTTAGCGGGAGAGGAGCAAGACCCCAATGTGGTGGCCTACCTCACGGCCAAGTTGCATTTGGATGAACCTCTGCCTGTGCGCTACGGCTATTGGATCGCCGGCGTGGTGCAAGGTGATTTTGGTGAATCTGTCAGAACACAATCACCTGTTCTGTCTTTGATTTTGCAGAAATTACCTGTCACGGCAGAGTTGGCGTTTTTGGCCATGTGTGTTGCGATTGTGATTGGCATTCCTGCAGGCATTGCGTCTGCAGTAGGGCGCGGCACATTTTGGGATTACGCTGCCAATGTGTTTGCGCTTTGGGGCTTGTCAACGCCCAACTTTTGGCTGGGCATCTTGATGATCATGCTGTTCTCCGTACACCTGGGGTGGCTGCCAGCATCGGGGTTTGTCAGTCCCAAAGAAGACCTGCTAGGCAACTTGGCCAGCATGGCAATGCCCGCGTTTGTGCTGGGCAATGCCATTGCTGCTGTGCTCATGCGTCACACTCGCAGCGCCATGCTGCAAGTGATGCAGTCTGACTATGTTCGTACGGCACGCGCCAAGGGCCTGGATGAACGCACGGTCATTCTTAAACACGCTCTTCGCAATGCTTTAACACCCATCATTACATTAGGCGCCTTGGAATTGGGTACGCTTTTGTCGGGAGCCGTCTTAACTGAACAAGTGTTTACCATCCCCGGTTTTGGCAAACTCATTCTTGACGCTGTTTTCAACCGAGATTACGCGGTAGTTCAAGGTGTGGTTCTCTTCACGGCCACCACCTACATCATGCTCAATCTCATGGCTGACATGGCCTACTTTTGGGTCAATCCAAGGTTGCGTCGATGAGCCAAAGTCTGTCTTACACCGCCTGGCTTCGATTGCAAAGAAGACCCAGCGCCTTGATCGGTTTGGCCGTGGTCATTGCCTTCATCTTGATGGCTATATTTGCGCCCTACATTTCTCCGCAAGATCCGATTGCCACAAGTTGGGGCGCCATTCGAAAAGCACCCAGTGCCGCGCATTGGTTTGGTACCGATGAAATTGGCCGTGACGTTTTGTCACGCGTCATTTGGGGTACTCAAGCATCTCTGATGGCTGGCGTTATTTCTGTCAGCATCTCGCTTTTAATTGGTGTGCCCATTGGGCTTCTGGCTGGCTTTGTGGGTGGCGCTGTCGATGCCATCATCTCGCGGATCACCGATGCATTTTTAGCTTGCCCCTTTTTAATTTTGGCCATTGCATTGGCTGCATTTTTAGGCCCAAGCCTCACCAATGCCATGGTGGCCATTGGCATTTCTGCAGCCCCCATCTTTGTTCGACTGACGCGTGGTCAAGTCATTCAAATTAAAGTGGAAGATTACGTAGAGGCAGCGCGTTCGGTGGGCAATCCACCTTGGCGCATTGCCTTGGTTCACATTCTTCCTAATATCTTGCCGCCCTTGTTGGTTCAAGCCACTCTGGCAATTGCAGCAGCCGTCATTGCGGAAGCCAGCTTGTCATTTTTAGGTTTGGGCCAACAACCTCCCGCCCCCAGCTGGGGCAGTATGCTGAACACTGCTAAGAATTACATTGAACAAGCGCCATGGATGGCCATTTGGCCCGGACTCTCCATTTTTTTACTGGTCTTGTCTTTCAATCTTTTTGGCGACGGCTTAAGAGACGCCTTAGACCCAAGGCAGCGTTGAATTTAAAAATTCGCGGCTTATTTCATGAGATGACCATCAAGAAATTGCATCACAGCCGTCAGCCCTTTTTCGGGCTGTTCTTCCTGCAACAAGTGCCCTAGTTTAGGAACCAGCACTGTGGTGGAATTCGACAAAACATTGGCGTAGCTCTGCGCATTGGTGTTCGGAATCATTTGATCCTGCTCACCCCAAATGAGCAATGTGGGGGCCTTGATGGCTTTTAAACGAGGCACAGGATCTGTGTAAATGGTTTGATTGGATCTTTCCAAAATAGCGCCTCGCACACCGGGCGCTCTGAGCATGTCGAAATAGCGGTTGATCAGTGCATCGTTCAATGCGTCAGCTTGGGCAAAGGCAGGTTCAATTGATTTTCGGACCAAGTACTTCGGTAAAAAATATTTGATGAGTCCCGTGATAGCAGGGACTTCGTAGGGTTTGGTTCCGATGTCTTTGGCTTCAGGAAAGCCATCTGGCGCCATGAGCACCAAGGCTTGCACACGTTCAGGGTGAGAAGCCGCCAAAGACCAAGCCATTTTTCCACCCATTGAATGGCCAATGACGGAGAACTTTTCGAGGCCTAGCTTGTCGGCAAAGTGCGTCAGGACGGCAAGGTCTTTTTCTTCTGAATAATCATGCGCAGGGCTAGCACCTGTGAGGCCAAATCCGGGTAAATCCAGCCTGATCACTCGGTATTTCTGCTCTAACTTCACAGACCAATCGTCCCAAGCCTGCAAACTTGAACCAAAGCCGTGCAATAACAACAAAGCAGGTGCGCCTTGCGGCCCAGTCTCTTTGTAATGAACTTTCAAACCATCGACATCTACCATCTGTGGGGAAGAAGCCACGTAGCGCTTTTCGAGTTCGGCGCGTTGAAGATCGGGAGTCCAAAGGCCATACAAAACAATTGCTAGGATGGCAGCACCAAAGCCAATTGTATTTAGCATGTGACATCTTTCGCCATCGATAGCAAACTCGCATTCATTTTCATAAACTACTTTCTAAAGTTGTGACATGGTTACATGAAGGGTCATAATTTAACGACAATTGACAAATCGTCAAGTTAAATTGACACTCAGTGACACTGTCAAAATATGAAAAAAATGCCACTTTGAGCCTTGTGTTTTTTATCACCCTCTCAATTTCAATTATCAATGAACTCTACTCAACGTCCCTGCGTGATTGTCACAGGCGCATCCTCCGGTGTAGGACTCTATGCAACCGATTCCCTCATTCGACGAGGTTGGCATGTGATCATGGCCTGCCGCAATATTGCAAAAACTCAGCGCGTCGCATCTGACATGAATTTGAACCCATCGCACTTCACCATCATGAAGTTAGATCTGGGTTCTTTGCAAAGTGTTCGAGACTTTGTGGCCGCTTATGTTTCCAAAGGCTGGCCATTGCATGCACTGCTAAACAACGCCGCCTCTTATCAGCCTCGCTTAAAAAACCCCGCCCGGTCTCCTGAGGGTTTTGAGCTGAGTGTTGCAACCAATCACCTTGGACATTTTCTGCTCAGTCGCTTGATGATGAAATTGCTGCTACAAACACAAGCTCAGGAACAAATGAATCGCCCAGATTTTCGTGCGCGCTTAATTACCTTGGGTACCGTCACAGCCAACTCTGAAGAGTTTGGCGGCAAGGTGCCCATCCCTGCACCCGCAGATTTGGGTCAACTTGAAGGTCTTACGCAAGGCTTTCTTGGTCCCATCTCAATGATCAATGGCAAAGAATTCAAAGCGGGCAAGGCCTATAAAGACAGCAAACTTTGCAACATGATCATCAGCCGCGAATTGCACCGCAGGTACCACGACAGCACCGGCATCATCTTCGGCACCGTGTATCCAGGCTGTGTGGCAGACACCGCATTGTTCCGAGACACGCCCAAGGCCTTTCAAACCATTTTTCCTTGGTTCCAAAAAAATATCACCAAGGGCTATGTCTCGCAATCCTTGGCTGGCGAACGCGTGGCCCAAGTGGTCATCGATTCGGAGTTTGCCACTTCTGGCGTGCACTGGAGTTGGGGCAACCGTCAAAAGCCCGGCAGGCCGGCTTTTGCGCAACCCCTATCGGCCAAGGCCACACGCGAGAGCCTTGGCATTCAATTGTGGGACCTGAGCGACAAGCTGGTCGGTTACAAGGAGGAAAGCGCAGACAGTACGCTCTTCAATGCCGTCACGCAAGACGCCATGGCCAGTTTTTCAAAAGCTACTGACCCTCGGCTTACCCATGTCATGAGTCTGCTGGTTAAGCATTTGCATGCTTTTGTGGATGAATCTCAATTAAGCAAAGCTGAGTGGTTGAAGGGTCTGGAATTTCTCACAGCCGCTGCCAAAATTACAGACGGCGAACGCAATGAGTTCAGCCTGTTCTCAGACATCATGGGCATTTCCTCGATGGTCGACGTGGTTTCACAGCCACCAGGCGGCACATCCAGCAGTGTGCTGGGCCCGTTTCACAATCATGATTCGCACATTCAGCCCAACGGCTGCGACCTCACACATGGTCAACCTGGCGAGCGCGTTTGGTTGCATGGTCGCGTTTTGGACATTCATCAAAATACCATTCCCAATGCACAAATTGATTTTTGGCAAAACGCAGACAACGGTTTGTACCCCGCTCAAGATGCTGCGCAAGACTCTCAAAATTTGCGTTGCAAAATCGAATGCGATGAACACGGCGCCTTCAGTTTATTGACCATCCGCCCTCATCCTTACACTGTGCCAACCGATGGACCTGTTGGCGCCTTGCTGGCCGCCAGCAACCGGGGCATTTGGCGCCCTGCACACTTCCATATCATTGTGAGCGCCCCTGGTTACGTTGGTTTGGTCACCGAGCTGTTTCCTGCAGGGTCAGATTACCTTGATAACGACACCGTGTTTGGAGTGCGTTCTGGTTTGATTGTGGATGTCAAGAATTGCCAAGATACAGAAGTCGCGCATCGATACGGTTTGACAACCCCCTTCAAAGAAGTTGTATTTGATTTTTCATTGGTCAAGCAAACATCGCCAGCTTGAACTGGCTCGAATCTAAAGGAGACAAAACCATGGTTCATTATTTCAAAGCGCTTCTGGGCTTCGCTGTCATTGGCAGCTTGCATCTTACGGGCTGGGCTCAAAGCGATTGGCCTAAAGCCAAACCCGTGACCCTCGTGGTTGCCTTTGCACCTGGTGCCTCGTCCGACATCGTGGCAAGGTCACTGACTCAGAAACTGAATGAACTGACCGGTGGTAATTTCATCGTAGAAAACAAAGGCGGTGCAGGAGGCAACATTGCGACTAGCCAAGTCAAACGCGCAGCACCCGACGGCTACACCATCTTGGTCCACAGTGTAGCCTTTGCGGTCAACCCGTCGCTTTATGCAGATGCAGGTTACGACGCCCTTAAAGACTTTGCACCCGTTGCGCTGGGCCCTAAAACGCCCAATATCTTTACCGTCAACCCCAGTGTGGCTGCTAAAACATTGCCCGAGTTGGTTGAAGCCGCCAAGAAAGCACCTTTCAACTATGCCTCCTCTGGCATTGGCACCACCACGCATCTTTCCATGGAGCGACTCAAAACAGCTGCCAAAATTGACATCGTGCATGTGCCCTATCAACCCGCAGCTGCCATCAATGCCGTTGTAGCAGGTCATACCCAAATTGCATCAACCTCCATGCCGCCTGCAGTGCCCATGATCAAAAGTGGCAAGCTCAAAGCCTTGGCCGTGACCAGTGCCACGCGCTCACCGCTGCTGCCCGATGTGCCGTCTATCACTGAGTTTGGTTACAAAGAATTTGACGACTACACCTGGTTTGGTTTCATGGCACCTGCAGGCACACC
>SHXD01000043.1 GCA_009693505.1 Limnohabitans sp. | reverse complement strand
CCTTGAGCCCCTCAAAAAGTCTTTCAAAGCCCAAATGCTAGAGGCCAGAGAGCAAGCGATTACAGCTTCGGTCAATCGACTTCTTTCTGAAAAAGGCTTTGACGCCATGACGGTGGATGAGGTTGCGGCAGAAGTTGGGATTGCCAAGGCAAGCCTTTACAAGCACTTCAACAGCAAGGAAGAATTGGCTTGCGCCGCCATGGTGCAGGCCATTCAAAAAGCACAAGCTTACTTAGAAGATCTCAATGCGCAATCTGCAGCCAACACGGAGGCAGAATTAGAAGGCGCGCTTTCCAGCGCCGCCTTGCACAAACTCAAGGCTTCCACACGCTGGACCTTGCAGCTGAAACTGGCCGGGCAAATGCCAACCTTGCCCAGCCACAACTCTAGCTTGCGCGCCAGCCTCATGGGTAGTCGTCCCTACATGGATGGGCTGGTGAAAGTGAGCGACTTGCTCGGCGCGTGGATTGTTCAAGCTCAGAAGGAGGGTTTTATCAATGCCGCCTTGCCCCCCATTACGGTGCTCTACACCTTGTATGCACGCGCTTGCGATCCGGTGGTGGAGTTTCTGAAAATGAGTGAACTTCACAGCAATGAAGAAATCATTGAGATGGTGATGACCACCTGTTTTGATGGCTTGATGGTCAGAAAAAACTAATGGCAAACTAGAACGCAACACGCACTAATTTTTGTGGATCAAACCTGATTTGCTCATTCTTGCGAGCATAGCCAAACGGATTGGCAAGCACACGACAATCTTGGTGAACATAGTCTTGCGCGCAATGCAGATGGCCGTGTAACCACACATTGGCCTTGGGCATCAGATGGTCAAGCGCGTTGCAAAATCCAGCGGTGCCAGGCGTCAGGCCATAGCGTGGATCGGCACTTCTCAAGCTGGGCGCGAAGTGCGTGATCACCACCGTGGGCCCTTCAAAAGTTTCTGACAAGGCATTGCTAAGCCAAGCTTGATCAGCTTGCGCTTTGGCCCTTACAGCCGATGACAAAAAGGGTTCGCCATTCAAAGTGGTCCCTGTTTTACGCAGGTAAAAGTCAGCCGCTCGTTCTGCTTTTTGGCGTGCTTTGAGTTGTTGCGTGATGGGCCCACTCAGAGGAACCAAGGCTTCAAAATCGCTCCACAAGGTGCAGCCTATCAAGCGCACACCCTTCATCACAACAACCCGTTGGTGCAAGAAGGTGATCTCCAGTCGCTCGCATGTCTCGCGCAGCCTTGCATCAGCTTCTTCAAAAGGCAAGCCGTCGTACTCATGATTGCCAGGCACAAAGAAAACGGGAACAGGCCATGCGGCTAAATCTTTGCGCGGCGAAAAGCGCGCCAAGCCAAAGTCATTGTCTTGTTGACCAAACAGCATCGAGCCGGTTTGGTAAGAGCCAATGTCTCCCGCCAGCACAAGCGCATCGGCCAATGGCGAGATCTTTGGCACAAAATGCGGATGCGTTTCAAGATGCAAATCAGAAAGCAATTGAATGTTCATGACAGTCTTGCACTTTTGAAAACGTCGTGCGCTATGTCGATCAACTGCTCTCTCAACCATCTGTGTTCGCTTTGCGCATGCTTGCGTCTGTGCCACACAGCATCCACATGCAAGGTAGGAACTTTGAAAGGCAACTCGCACATGAACAGTTCTTTGGCAATGCCTGTCGTGGGCACAAAATGTTTGGGCAAAACAGTGAGCAGATCGGAATTCACAACCACGCGGCCCGCCGTGAAAAACTGGTTCACGGTCATTACCACGCGCCGTTGTTTGCCTATCGATGCCAGGGCCTCATCGATAAAGCCATAGGGGCGACCTGAAAAACTCACAAGCAAGTGCCTTGCATGGCAAAACTCTTCCAAGCTGATGTTCTTTTGCGCAAAGGGGTGTTTGCGGCGCATCACACACACATACTCACCGTCATACAAGCGCTGATGCGCAAACGCAACCGCCTCGCCCGATTGTGCTTTTGCTGTGAGGTCTGCCAAGATGGCGGGAAAATAACCCAATGCCAAATCGGCGATGCCATCGTTCAGCATGTTTCTAGGGTCACGCGTGGTCAGCGGCAAAACGCGAATTGACACATTGGGCGCATGTTTTTCAAGTGCCTGACCCAAACTCCCCATCAACTCGGCAGCGGTGGCGTCGGCCATGGCCAAGACAAAAGAATTTCGGGCCTCACTGGGAATGAAGTGTTGAGGCACCAAGGCCGACTGCAATTGGTCGAGTGCGGCCCTCACATTGGGCCAAAGCAACAAGGCAAAAGGGGTGGGTGTGATGCCATGGCCATCGCGCCGAACCAGGTCATCCCCCAGCGTTTCTCTTAGCCGCCGAAGTGAGTTGCTCACAGCGGGCTGCGTGATGGACAAATTGCGCGCCGCTTTGGTCAAGCTCTTTTCAGCCATGACTTCGTCAAAGACCCGAAGTAAATTCAGATCCAAGGTTCGGAAATTGGTTTGGATGGCCTCAATCATTTCTGTTGTGAATGACAAGTATCATTAATATAAAGTTGAACAACACTAGAGTAAACCCTATGATTCACAGATGGTCAAGTAAATAGTAGGTTTTACCCAACCCTAAGACCCTTATTAAATAGCTTTATGAACGAGGAAATCAAAATGAATCGCAACTCTGTCCACTTAGATTACCCCCTGACACACCCCGGCGTCGAGCGTGCCGAGCAAGTCGTTGCCAACTTCAAACGCTTGAGCGACAGCTTCAGCCCGACGCACACCTTGGCCGCCATGCTCTTGGCTGCCATCGTAGCGGCCTTTGTGGTTGTGGCCGATCAGATGATGGACACATGGGCCGATGGACACTTGTTTGCCGCTTGGGTTGCGCTTTGGGCAGTGACATTTGCGGCCGTAGGCTTGTTTGCTGGCGTCTCCAAAACAATGGCCATACAAATGAAGCAGGGCTTGGACGCATGGTCAGCCCGCATGGCGCAAAGCCGATCAGATGAGCGTTTGTGGGCCATTGCCCAAACCGATGCCCGCTTGATGTCAGAACTGCAAACCACAATGAGCCGCAGTGACGAAGAAGAACTTTTGGGTGAAAACAGCACCCAACGCAGAGTTGCCCGCATGTTGCAAAACCGTCGGTACTACATTTGATCTTAGTTGCCAGCCGCTGCTTTTTGTGAAGCCAGATAAATGCCTGGCAAAATGAAAGCAGCGCCTACAGCGTGATGCCATCCCAAGGTTTCGCCCAAGAAAAGCCACGCTACCAAACCGCCGTACAAAGGGCCTAGATAAAGGCTGGTAGCGACTCGGCTTGCGCCTAGGGTTTTTTGACAGAACCCGTATGACCAGTAAGCACCTACGCCTGGAAAAACTGCTGCTGCCACTACAAGTAGGCTGGCACCATCGCTCCATCCGGCATGCTGTGTCGCGGTCCATTCGGTGATTGCCAAGGGTAGCAAAACAAGGCTACCGGCAAAACAAGTGGCAGCCAACCTGGCTGTTGAGCTCAAGGGGCTTGCCCACTTTTTAAGCAGTAAAGCATAGGCGGCCCATGCGACCATGGCAATGACCACGAGGCCATCACCGAAGACCCAAACGACTTGCGACAGTGCTGCCCACTGGCCTTTGACAACCACGTGCAAAACGCCCAGCAAAGCAATGACAACCCCTAAAGACTGCCGCCAAGAAAACGACTCTTTCAGGCCGATAACGGCACCAAGCGTAATCAAAACGGGCGAGGCTGCGTAGATCAGTGCGATGTTGATGGCAGTGGTTGTTTCTGCGGCCCAGTAAACCCAGGCGCCGCAAATGAGCATTCCTAAACTACCCAGCACCACATACTGCTTCCAAGCGTTCAATGTGCTTTGACGTTCTTGCCAAAGCTCATTGCGTGCAATGAAGGCCAAAATAAGACCCGCTAAAAACCACCGACCCAATGCCAATACATGGGGGCTGATGATGCCGGGGGCGGTTTTGGCAACGATGTAGTTCACCGACCACAAGGCCGGTGTGACCCATATTAAAACTTGCGCTAGTTTTTGGCGCGAGGCAGCGGTAGTCAGACAGCCGCTAAGCGTTGGGCTAACGCCGCTTTGGTGTTAAGCAAGGCTTTGGGCATGTTGTAAGCCAACTGCTCAAAGTGCGTATTGTGCAATTGGAGTTCTTGTTGCCATGCCGCTTTGTCGATGCTGGTGATCGTTTTAAATTGATCGGCTGTGAAGCTCAAGCCTGTCCAATTCAACTCCGAGTAGGTTGGCGTGATGCCGAAAATGTTTTCTTGGCCTTGTACCTGACCTTCCAAGCGATCGATCATCCACTTCAAAACGCGCATGTTGTCGCCGTAACCTGGCCACACAAACTTGCCCGCTTCGTCTTTGCGGAACCAGTTGACGCAGTAGATGCTGGGTAGCTTGTGGCCACCGGCTTGCACCTTGGCGCCCACATCGAGCCAGTGTTGGAAATAGTCGCTCATGTTGTAACCACAAAAGGGCAGCATGGCGAAAGGATCGCGCCGAACCACGCCTTGCGCGCCAAAGGCGGCGGCTGTGGTTTCAGAGCCCATGGTGGCAGCCATGTAAACGCCTTCTGTCCAATTGCGTGCTTCGGTGACCAATGGCACAGTGGTCGAGCGACGGCCGCCAAAGATGAACGCATCGATGGACACGCCAGCGGCATCGTCCCAAGCGGGGTCGAGGGCGGGGTTGTTGATAGCAGACACGGTGAAGCGCGCATTGGCGTGAGCCGCTTTGGCGCCCGTCTCTTTGGCACTTTGAGGTGTCCAGTCTTTGCCTTGCCAGTCAATCAAATGATCGGGCAATTTGCCAGTGTCTTTTTCGATGCCTTCCCACCATACGTCGCCGTCATCGGTCAAGGCCACGTTGGTGAAGATCACGTTTTTGTCCAAGCTGGCCATGCAGTTGGGGTTGGTGTAGTGGTTGGTACCAGGGGCCACGCCAAAGTAACCGGCTTCGGGGTTGATGGCCATCATCTTGCCATTGGCCTGGGGTTTGATCCAAGCGATGTCGTCACCAATGGTGGTTATTTTCCAGCCATTGAAGCCTTCGGGTGGCACCAACATGGAAAAGTTTGTTTTGCCGCAAGCGCTGGGGAAAGCAGCCGCCACGTGGTATTTTTTACCTTGAGGATTGGTGACGCCCAAGATGAGCATGTGTTCGGCCAACCAACCTTGTTCACGGCCCATGCTGGAGGCGATGCGCAAGGCCAAGCATTTTTTGCCCAACAAGGCGTTGCCGCCGTAGCCAGAACCATAAGACCAAATTTCGCGCGTTTCAGGATAGTGAACGATGTACTTCAAGCTGGGGTTGCAAGGCCAAGACGTGGTGTCTTTGGCGCCATCGGCCAAAGGTGCGCCCACGGTGTGCAAGCAGGGTACAAATTCGCCATCGGTGCCAATCACATCAAAAACGGCTTTGCCCATGCGGGTCATGAGTTTTTGGTTGACGGCCACATAAGCGCTGTCGGTGAGCTCAATGCCGATGTGGGCAATGTGTGAACCCAAGGGGCCCATAGAGAATGGCACCACATACAGGGTGCGACCTTGCATGCAACCGTCAAACAAGGGGTTCAAGGTTTGGCGCATTTCTGCCGGCGCCATCCAATTGTTGGTGGGGCCGGCGTTTTCTTTTTTCTCAGAGCAAATGTAAGTGCGGTCTTCTACGCGGGCCACATCGGAAGGGTCAGAGCAAGCTAAGAAACTGCCAGGGCGCTTGGCGGGGTTGAGCTTTTTAAATGTGCCGTTGTCTACCAAAAGTTGGCAAAGGCGGTCGTACTCTTGTTCTGAACCATCGCACCAGTACACATTGGCAGGCTTGCAAAGGGCCGCCATTTCTGCCACCCAAGCAATCAGCTTGGGGTTTTTGACGTAGGCGGGGGTGTTCAGGTTCAAGCCCTGCATCACGGGTGAGTTCATGGGGAAAGCTCCAAAGTTTAAAAATCGTTTTTTGAAAAGGCCTGCCCGTGCACCATGCGCTCAGAAAGAGGCCTTTTCAAAAAACGACAATCGAGCTTGTAACCAGCCCGTAACCTGAATTTTAAAGACGATGGCAAGAAAAGAGCTATGAAAAAATTTAATTCCTTTCAAAATGTATGCAAAGCTTGCATAACCTTGAAATGGATGAAATAAGCTTCGATTTATTGGGAAAAAAAACCCGCCTGCAATTGCAGCGGGTTGTGTCGGAGCCGGTTTAGGACTAAGCCAGTGCCGGGTTGGCTTTAGGCCATGAAAACGGCAATGAAAGCCAGCAAGAAGATGAGAGCTGCGCCAACGACGGGAATGACAACAGGAATGTGTTTAACAACAGCTTCAACAGGATCTTGAGATTCGTGAGAATCGTTGTGTGCGGACATGAAAAAATCTCAGTTAGTTTAGCCTTCTATTTTAGCCGAACTCGGCACACTTGCAAGACTTCTTGGCCGTAGGCTTCGAGCTTTTTGGCGCCAATGCCACTGATCCCGTTCAAGTCATTGAGATTCTGGGGGTCGGCACTGGCTATCAGGGCCAAGGTGGCGTCGTGAAAAATGACATAGGCCGGCAGGTTGTGTTCTTTGGCAACCTCTGCGCGCCAAGCCTTTAAGTTGATGTACCGCACCAAGGCCTCTTGGCTTAAATTGGCTGCGGCCGGGCCTGGAGCTTGTGACTTGCGACTTCGTTTCTCAGCTTTCTGACTGACAGATTCTCTCAGGAGCACACTGATTTCGCCACGCAATACCGCCCGTGAACCCTCTGTCAATTGCAGCGTGTTAAAAACTTGGCCCTGCACATTCAAGGCGCCCATGGCGATGAGTTGTCTTAAAACGCCGCGCAATTGCACTTCACTGAAATTGGCGCCGATGCCAAAAGTGCTTAGCTTTGCATGGCCATATTGAGATACTTTTTCGGTAGATTTGCCGCGGACGATGTCCATGATGTGGCCAGAGCCGAACGAAAAGCCACTGTGTTGTTCGGCGCGAAAAACAGTGGAAAGTAATTTTCGTGCGGCATCGGTGCCATCCCAAACGGCAGGTGGATTTAAGCAGTTGTCGCAGTTGCCGCAAGGCTCGCTGGCTTCGTCGAAATAAGACAAAAGCCGAACACGTCGGCAGTCTGTGGCTTCGGCCAGTGCCAAGAGGGCATCGAGTTTGCCGCGCATGACCTGTTTGAAGTTTTCTTCGGCAGGGCTTTCGTCAATCATGCGCCTTTGGTTGACGACATCTTGCAGGCCATAGGCCATCCACGCGTTTGCACGCAAGCCGTCGCGCCCAGCGCGTCCAGTTTCTTGGTAATAGCCTTCGATGTTTTTGGGCATATCCAGATGCGCAACAAATCGAACATCGGGTTTGTCAATGCCCATGCCAAAAGCAATGGTGGCCACCATGACAACACCTTCATCTCGCAAAAATCGGTCTTGGTGTTTTTGACGAATGGCCGCGTCTAAGCCCGCGTGGTAGGGCAGTGCATCGATGCCAGTTTGGGCCAATATTTCGGCCACTTCTTCAACGCGTTTGCGCGACTGACAATAGACCACACCCGCTTCACCTTCGTGCTCACGTTCAATGAATCGAAGCAATTGCGCTGAGGCATCTTTTTTCTCAACAATGGTGTACCGAATGTTGGGCCGATCAAAGCTGCTGATAAAAAGCTGGGCGTCTTCAAGCTGAAGACGCTCAATGATGTCGGCGCGGGTCAGGGCATCGGCTGTGGCCGTGAGCGCCACCCTTGGCACCCCAGGAAAGCGCTGGTGCAAGACCGTCAGGCTTCGGTATTCAGGCCGAAAATCGTGACCCCATTGGCTGACGCAATGGGCTTCATCGATGGCAAATAAACTTAACAAACCTTGCGCATAAAGCGCATCCAATTGCGCTAAAAATCGGGGTGTATTGATGCGCTCTGGCGCTGCATAGAGCAGCGTGACCTCACCCCGGCGCAAGCGCTGTTCGGTGGTTTGAGTTTCTTCTGGTGAAAGCGTGGAATTTAAAAAAGCAGCACTGACGCCAGCCTCGTGCAAGGCGCCGACTTGGTCATGCATGAGTGCAATGAGGGGCGACACCACAATGGTGATACCTTGCCCAGCGCTTTGTCTGGCAATGGCCGGTATTTGATAACACAAGCTCTTGCCGCCGCCTGTGGGCATGAGCACCAAGGCGTCGTGGCCGCTGGTGACGTGCTCGATGATGGCTTGCTGAGGGCCTCTGAAAGACGCATAGCCAAAAACCTCGCTGAGGACACTCAGAATGTGGGTTGGCGGGTTCAAAATGGCAGAGGTTGACACGGAGGCTATTGTCCACCATGTCAAATGGCGACCTGTCAGCGCGCCTCATTTATCAGCCAATGCAAGCGCACCAAGCTGGCGCACTCGGCGTTCAGGACGCCTTGAATTGAGTGGTTTTGATCACGTTGGTCCAACGGACCACTTCATCTGAAATGAACTTTTCAGGGTCGGACAAAGTGAAGGGCTCGGCACCGGCCTTTTCAAGATCTTGCAAGAAAGCGGAATCGTTTCGGACTTTGTTGTGTGTTGCCCGCAAAAACTCTTGAACTTCGCGCGGCACGCCTGCAGGGGTGAAAACGGCGTTGAAAACTTGAACGCGCATGTCAGGCACACCCGCCTCAACAGAGGTGGGAATATCGGGCGCAGTTTTCAGTCGTGCATCGCTGTTGACACCCAAAATGCGCGCACGTCCAGCACGGTGTTGTGCAAGAACAGCCGAAGACATGATCGGGGTGATCATGGGAACATGCCCCGCGATCAAGTCTTGCATGGCAGGGCCGCCGCCTTTGTAGGGCACATGTTGAACATCCAATTTACCGGCTTGCAGTTTAAAAAGCTCACCGGTCAAGTTGGTAATGGTGCCAGGGCCTGCAGACCCGTAGGCGTATTTGCCCGGATTGGCCTTGATCAAACTGATCAGCTCTCTTAAATTGTTGGCGGGCACACTGGGATTGACCACGATGCATGTCGGATTGATGCTGACCATGCCGACCAAGCTGAAGTCTTTGATGGCGTCGTAGCTTGTGGTGCCAGAAGCCAATGGGTTGATGATTTGGGTGGAGGATGTTCCCAATAGCAGTGTGTAGCCGTCAGCTCTGGCTCTGGAGGCCTCGGCAGCGCCGATCGCGCCGCCTGCACCGGCTCTGTTGTCAACGACAAAATTAGCGCCTGTGTGAGCCATGGCATATTTAACCCACAAGCGACCAATGATGTCGCCATCGCCTGCTGGTGCAAAAGGCACAATGACGCGAATGGGACGTTCAGGGAATTTGGACTGTGCAAACGTTGTGTGAGGGGCCAGGCCAGACAGCAAAGTCGAGCCCCCGAGGGCCAAAAAGTGACGTTTTTTCATGGGTCCAATATAGAGAGATTGGCTTGTCCCATCAATTGGGTGAAGGCCTAATTGTGAAGAATTCTCATGAGTCTGTTTGATTTTCTACAATACCGCTATGAAAGACCTGTACTACACCCGCGCCCAAGCCCTGCCAGCCATTCTGGAAAAACGCATTGTCATTCTCGATGGCGCCATGGGCACCATGATTCAGCGCTTTAAATTGAACGAGGCCGATTACCGTGGCGAGCGATTCAAAGACTTCCCCAAAGACGTCAAGGGCAACAACGAATTGCTCAGCCTGACACGCCCCGATATCATTCGCGACATTCATGAGGGTTATTTGGCAGCTGGCGCCGACATGATCGAAACCAACACCTTTGGCGCCACCACCATTGCGCAAGAAGATTACAAAATGGCCGACTTGGCCATTGAAATGAACCATGCTTCGGCCGCGTTGGCACGTGCAGCCTGCGACAAGTTTTCTACCCCCGACAAACCACGTTATGCCGTGGGCGCCTTGGGCCCAACCCCCAAGACCGCCAGCATCAGCCCCGACGTGAACGACCCCGGCGCGCGAAATGTGGATTTTGAAACTTTGCGCAAAGCTTATTACGAACAAACACAAACCTTGGTGGAAGGCGGTGTGGATGTGTTGTTGGTGGAAACCATCTTTGACACACTCAATGCCAAAGCCGCCCTGTTTGCCATTGAAGAATATTTTGAGATCAGCGGTGAGCGCTTGCCCCTCATCATCAGTGGCACCGTGACCGATGCCTCGGGCCGCATCTTGAGTGGCCAAACCGTCACGGCGTTTTGGCACAGTGTGCGCCATGCGCGTCCTTTGGCCATTGGCTTGAACTGCGCTTTGGGTGCCACCTTGATGCGACCCTACATTCAAGAGTTGGCCAAAGTGGCGGGCGACACCTTCATCAGCTGCTACCCCAACGCCGGCTTACCCAACCCCATGAGCGACACCGGCTTTGATGAAACGCCCGAGGTCACAAGCCGTTTGTTGCATGAGTTTGCAGCAGAAGGCTTGGTGAACATTGTGGGTGGATGTTGTGGGACTACGCCAGATCACATTGGCGCCATTCATAAGGCGGTCGGGCCTCTTGCGCCAAGGGGACTGCATGTTGGGGCGTTTTACAAAGAAGCCGCTTGAGTTGGTGCCAGCGCCCAAGTTTCTGCACCAAATTGAGCTGCGCGCAATGACGCGCCGCGCCGAATTGGTGCGCTTCATGTCCGATATTTAAACGCAGCGATCTTTCGCAAGGCCTAAACCGCATCGTTTCAAAATAAACACAGTCAACTGAAAGTTGGCGCGTTGTTTGCATAGAACCTCTTGTCTTCATTGAAAAGAGGTTGCCACCATGTCTGAGTTCTTTGATCCGTACAACGCCGATCGTCCCTTGATGCTGAAATGCAGCTGCGGGCGTGATCACTCTCCTGCCGACCACCATGCCGAAGTCGCAGCAGATGCTGCGGCCGCCACATTGCGTGCACGTTCCGAGACTGCAGAGTTTGAGGCTTACAGCCAAGAATTCATCGAGGCTACCTTGGTGAAGGCCTTGTTTCCACAAGATGCAGAGCGCCGCAATTTCTTGCGCGCCGTGGGCAAGAAAACCGCCATGGCGGCCATCGCCAGTGTGTTGCCCGTGGCCAGCTTGCAAGCCATGGCTCAAGACAGAGGGCCGCTTGAAAAAACCAATTTGAAAATTGGTTTCATACCAATCACGTGTGCCACGCCGCTCATCATGGCGCACCCCTTGGGCTTTTACAGCAAGCAAGGCTTGAATGTGGAAGTGACCAAAACAGCAGGCTGGGCTTTGATTCGCGACAAGATGATCAACAAGGAATATGACGCGTCGCATTTCTTGTCGCCCATGCCCTTGGCCATCAGCATGGGCCTCGGTGCCAATGCCACGCCCATGAATGTGGCCACCATTCAAAACGTCAATGGCCAAGCCATTACTTTGAGCTTGAAGCACAAAGACAATCGCGACCCCAAAAACTGGAAGGGCTTCAAGTTTGGGGTGCCGTTTGATTATTCCATGCACAACTTTTTGCTGCGCTACTACTTGGCAGAAAACGGTTTGAACCCCGACACGGATGTGCAAATTCGAGTCATTCCACCTGCCGAGATGGTGGCCAATTTGCGCGCGGGCAACATCGACGGATTCTTAGGCCCTGACCCATTCAATCAACGTGCTGTGTTTGATGAAGTGGGATTTATTCAATTGCTTACCAAAGACTTGTGGAATGGTCATCCTTGCTGTGCGTTTGGCACCAGCACCGAATTCATTCAAAAAAATCCGAACACGTTTGCCGCTTTGTACCGTGCTGTTTTAACGTCGGCGGCCATGGCGCGTTTGCCGGGCAATCGCGAGTTGATTGCCAAGGTCATTTCGCCCACGCAGTACCTCAATCAGCCAGAAGCCGTGATCAGCCAAGTGCTGACGGGAAAATTTGCAGACGGCTTGGGCAAAGTGCAAAACGTACCCGACCGAGCTGACTTCGATCCCATGCCATGGCAAAGCTTGGCGGTCTGGATGCTGACGCAAATGCAGCGTTGGGGCTACATCAAAGGCAATGTAGATTACAAACAGATTGCCGAAAAAGTGTTTCTGATCACTGACGCACGCAAGCACATGAAAGACCTTGGACAGACCGTACCCGCAGGACCTGGCTACATCAAACACAAGATCATGGGCAAAGAGTTTGACTCCGCCAAGCCAGAAGCGTATTTGAAATCATTTGCCATTCACAAGATGGGTTGATGTGCTTTGAAAACAATTTCAATCAACTTGCGAGCCGGCTTGGTATCGCTGCTCATCATGGTCTTTTTTGTAGGTGCTTGGCAGCTCTCCACACAAGGCCCCTCAGTTGCGGGCGCGGCCAAAGCGGGCGCCACGGCGGAGGACATTGAGTATTTGAAAATGATGGGCAAGAACCCGGGTGCCAGCAAGAGCACAGGTTTTCCACCGCCCATCGAAGTGGCCAAAGCGACGCTCAAGCAATTGTCCAATCCGTTCTACGACAACGGACCCAACGACAAAGGCATTGGCATTCAGCTGGCGCACTCATTGGGCCGTGTGGGCCTGGGCTTTTTGTTGGCTGTGATGGTGGCGCTACCCTTGGGATTTCTGATTGGCATGTCGCCCCTCATGCACAAAGCCATTGACCCCTTCATTCAAGTGCTCAAACCCATCAGCCCTTTGGCCTGGATGCCCTTGGCGCTTTACACGCTCAAAGACTCTAGCATCAGCGGTATTTTTGTGATCTTCATTTGCTCGGTGTGGCCCATGCTCATTAACACCGCTTTTGGTGTGGCATCGGTCAAACGTGAATGGTTGAACGTGGCCCACACTTTGGAAGTGAACCCGATGCGCAAAGCTTTCTTGGTGATCTTGCCAGCAGCAGCACCCACCATCGTCACAGGCATGCGCATCAGCATGGGCATTGCATGGTTGGTGATTGTGGCCGCCGAAATGTTGGTGGGCGGCACTGGCATTGGTTACTTTGTTTGGAACGAATGGAACAACCTGTCGTTGGTCAACGTGATTTTTGCAGTGCTGGTGATTGGTGTGGTGGGTATGTTGTTGGACATGGCGTTTGCCAAATTGCAAAAGGAAGTCACCTATGTTGAATGAACAACAAGCTCCAGCCAATGTATTTGGACAAGCTGGCTTTTTGAAGATTGAAAAATTGGGTAAGACCTACCAAGCAGACAAGCCTGTGTTTGCCGATGTGTCGTTTACGGTGGCGCGAGGAGAGTTTGTTTGCATCATTGGCCACTCAGGCTGCGGCAAAACCACCGTGCTCAATGTGTTGGCCGGATTAGATGAAGCGACACAAGGCCATGCCTTCATGGATGGCCGTGAAATTGCTGGGCCCAGTTTGGAGCGCGGCGTGGTGTTTCAAAGTCACGCCCTCATGCCCTGGCTCACCGTGCGTCAAAACATTGCGTTTGCCGTTAAGTCGAAGTGGCCCGATTGGAAAACACCAGAAGTCAATGCACACGTGGAAAAGCATGTGGACATGGTGGGCTTGTTGCCTGCCATTGACAAAAAGCCCAGTCAGTTGTCGGGCGGTATGAAGCAACGTGTTGGCATTGCAAGAGCCTTTGCCATTCAACCCAAGATGCTTTTGTTAGACGAGCCCTTTGGCGCATTGGACGCCTTAACCCGCGGCACCATTCAAGACGAGCTCATGGGCATTGTTCGCCAAACACAGCAAACTGTTTTCATGATCACCCACGATGTGGACGAAGCCATTTTGTTGTCTGATCGCATTTTGCTCATGAGCAATGGCAACGAGCACAAAGGTCATTACGTGCCCGGTGGCCTGGCCGAGGTGGTGGTCAATCCCTTACCGCGCGATCGAACTCGCGCGCAGCTTCACCATTTGCCGGGCTTTTACGACGTTAGAAATCACATCGTTGATTTCTTGGTGTCACGCGCCAAAGCGCATTGAATTCCTTCACATCATTTTTAACTTTCATTGACGAGGCCTCTTATGAACCGATTAGACATCACAGAAAAAATCATCAGCACCAAAGTGTCCAAAGGCATTAAATGGAGCGACGTGGCCGACAAAGTAGGCTTGTCCAAAGAGTGGGTCACAGCCGCTTGCTTGGGGCAAATGACGCTCGATGCCAAACAAGCCAAAGTCATTGGCAAAATTTTTGGACTGACAGCTGAAGAGCAAAAGTGGTTGCAAGTGGTTCCCTACAAAGGTTCGCTGCACACAGCCGTCCCAACCGACCCGCTGATTTACCGCTGGTACGAAATTGTGAGCGTCTATGGCACCACCATCAAAGAGCTGATCCACGAGGAGTTTGGTGACGGCATCATGAGCGCCATCGATTTCAGCATGGACATTGTTCGTCAGCCAGACCCTAAAGGCGACCGAGTGAATGTGGTGTTGTCGGGCAAATTCTTGCCTTACAAGCAGTACTGATCGCCTTGGCGGGTAGAAAAAGCCCGCACCGTCGCCTCTGTTTCCTTGGCCGTGGTTAAAATACGCACATTCCCAAGGAGCGTTGCAGCCCGCCAGCCATTTCGGCCGCGGGTCAGGCTTGGGGCTCAATGCGGGGCTTGACCCCCTTCCTATTGCAAACCACGCTCACCTGCGATCTAAGGGGTGAGTTTTGTTGTCTGCTTCTAATTCTGTCTCTCCACTCAAACTGTCTGGTCTAGAGCCCGTCTCAATTGGCACCGACTCTTTGTTTGTGAACATTGGTGAGCGCACCAACGTCACAGGCTCCAAGGCCTTTGCGCGCATGATTTTGAACGGCGAGTACGAGCAAGCATTGGCCGTGGCCCGTCAGCAAGTTGAGAACGGCGCGCAAATCATTGACATCAACATGGACGAAGCCATGTTGGACAGCCTGGCGGCCATGGTTAGGTTCTTAAACCTGATTGCTTCTGAGCCTGACATTTCCCGTGTGCCCATTATGATCGACTCCTCCAAATGGAGCGTCATTGAAGCGGGTTTGCGCTGCATTCAAGGAAAGGGCATTGTCAATTCCATCAGCATGAAAGAGGGCGTGGAAGGCTTTAAGCAACAAGCGCAACTTATCAAGCGATATGGTGCGGCGGCGGTGATCATGGCGTTTGATGAAAAAGGACAGGCAGACACCTACCAACGCAAAATTGAAATTTGCGAGCGCGCCTATCGCGTGTTGGTAGACGAGGTGGACTTCCCACCGGAAGACATCATTTTTGACCCCAACATTTTTGCCATTGCCACTGGCATTGAAGAACACGACAACTACGCAGTCGATTTCATTGAAGCCACGCGCTGGATCAAACAAAACTTGCCTGGCGCCAAAGTGTCGGGGGGTGTGTCCAATGTGTCTTTCAGCTTCCGTGGCAACGACCCCGTGCGCGAAGCCATTCACACCGTATTTTTGTACCACGCCATTCAAGCCGGCATGGACATGGGCATCGTCAATGCCGGCATGATGGGCGTCTATGACGAACTCGAACCCGACTTGCGTGAGCGTGTTGAAGACGTGGTTTTGAATCGCCGCGCCGATGCGGGTGAGCGTTTGGTGGAAGTGGCCGAAAACGCCAAGGGCGCGGCCAAAGACGACTCCCAAAAATTGGCGTGGCGCGGCACGCCTGATGCGCCAGTCACGGTGTCTGCGCGTTTGTCACATGCCTTGGTACATGGCATCACCGACTTTATTACCGAGGACACCGAAGAGGCGTATCAAGAGATATTGGTCAAGAACGGCCGACCCTTGCACGTGATTGAAGGCCCGCTCATGGACGGCATGAACGTGGTGGGCGATTTGTTTGGCCAAGGCAAGATGTTCTTGCCGCAGGTGGTCAAGTCCGCGCGCGTCATGAAGCAAGCGGTGGCGCACTTGGTGCCCTACATTGAAGAAGAAAAACGCCTGCAAGAAGCCGCGGGTCAAGACGTAAAATCTAAAGGCAAAATTGTGATTGCCACCGTCAAGGGCGACGTGCATGACATTGGCAAAAACATCGTGACTGTGGTGCTTCAGTGCAACAACTTTGATGTGGTCAACATGGGCGTGATGGTGCCGTGTCACGAAATCTTGGCCAAGGCCAAAGAAGAAAACGCAGACATCATTGGATTGTCGGGGCTCATCACCCCCAGCTTGGAAGAGATGCAGTACGTGGCCAGCGAGATGCAAAAGGATGCGCATTTCCGTTTGCGCAAAATGCCTTTGCTGATTGGCGGCGCCACCACCAGCCGCGTACACACCGCCGTCAAAATTGCACCGCACTACGAGGGCCCGGTGGTCTATGTACCCGATGCGTCGCGCAGTGTGAGTGTGGCCCAAGGTTTGTTGTCTGACCGCGCTGCTACCTACATTGATGAACTCAATGCCGATTACGCCAAAGTGCGTGAGATGCATGCCAACAAAAAGCAAACGCCCATGTGGCCCTTGGCCAAAGCGCGGAGTAATAAAACGCCTGTTGACTGGACAAACTTTAAATCACCCACGCCCAAATTCATTGGCCGTCGTGTCTTCAAAAACTTTGACCTGGCCGAATTGGCGCGCTACATCGATTGGGGCCCTTTCTTTCAAACTTGGGATTTGGCCGGACCCTATCCCGCCATTTTGAAAGATGAGGTGGTGGGCGTTGAAGCGCAAAAAGTTTTCAACGATGCGCAAAAGATGTTGCAAAAAATCATCGAAGGCAGATGGATCACCGCGCATGGTGTGATGGGCTTGTACCCTGCCAACAGCGTGAACCAAGATGACATTGCTTTGTATGCCAATGAGGCGCGTGAAACACCTGTGCTCAAGTGGCATGGCCTGCGCCAACAAACAGAAAAACAAACGGGCAAACCCAGCCGATGTTTGGCCGATTTTGTGGCGCCACATCTCGATGCACAAGGCAAGCCCACCCAGCTTAAAGACTACGTGGGTGTGTTTGCAGTCACTGCAGGTATCGGTGTAGAAAAACGCGAGCAGGCCTTTGAGGCGGCTCACGACGACTACAGCGCCATCATGCTCAAAGCCTTGGCCGATCGTTTTGCAGAGGCCTTTGCTGAATGCATGCACGAGCGTGTGCGCAAAGATTTGTGGGGCTATGCTGTGCAAGAGAAGGCATCTCTTGAAAACTTGATCGCCGAAAAGTACCAAGGCGTCCGGCCGGCACCAGGCTACCCCGCTTGCCCAGACCATTCTGTCAAAAAACAAATGTTCGAACTTTTGCAGTGCGAAGAAATAGGCATGGCTCTCACAAGCAGTTTGGCCATGACGCCGGCGGCCAGCGTGTCAGGTTTTTACCTTAGCCACCCAGACAGCCAATACTTCAACGTGGGCAAAGTGGGAGAAGACCAAGTGCAGGACTTGGCCAAGCGACAAAACTTGAAAGTGGCCGATATTCAGCGATTGCTGGCGCCTAATTTGTGAGCGCTGATTTGCGCCCACCACAAACAAGCCACACCCATCACGCCAGCGATCAAAAGCCAGCGCAAGCCATGCGTGTAGCCCACCTCGGGGGTCCACATCAAACCTAAAGCCCAGGGTGCTGCAGCACGGCCTAAAGCCAGTGGCACGCCCAATACGCCATTGAGTTGCCCTACATGGTCGCGGCTGACATATTGCGCCATGGCGGTGCCTTTCACAATGGTGTTCAGGCCATTGCCCAAACCATAGAACATGACAAACATCAAGGCGGCCCAAGGCTCCAAACCACCCACCACTAAAAACAACAACCCCAAAGGCACCAGACACGGAATCCATTTGTTGGCAGCATGAACATCTAAATGTTTTTCGAAGACAAACAACAAGAGCCGCCCCAACACTTGAATGACACCAATGGAGGCCGGAATGGCAATGACCCAGGCGGCTGACAAATGCGCTTCTTCCAACAAACTCACCATGTGCGCTGGCAGTGCTGAGCTGACACTTAAGGTCATCAGCATGAAGCCGGCAAGCAACCAAAAAGGCGCGCGTTTGAAGTGAACCTTGATGGCCTCAGATGAGGGCTGTTCGTGTTGTAACTTTGAAGAGTAAGGCGGCCGAATCGCTGTTTCAGCAGCATGACCCAAGTCAATCCTTTTCGCGGCACCGCGCAACAGCCAAGCGTGCAACGGCCAACAGATCAGCCATTGAAGGAGTGCCAAAACCCACAGGGCATGGCGCCAACCCAACTCTTGAATCAGCCAAGACGAAAGGGGAATGAACACCGTACTGGCCAGCCCGCCTAAAAAAGTCATGATGATGATGGCGCGCCTGAAATCGTTTGGAAATCTGCGGGTAACGATGGCAAAAACAGGTGCATAAAGTGTGGCCGACATGCCTAGACCCAAAGCCAGCCATACGCCATAAAACCCAGCTAAAGAGTCAACGAAGCTGTGGGCAAACAGACAAGCGCCGACCCATGCAGAGCCCCAGGTCATCACGCGACGTTCATGGCCGCGATCAATCAGCCAACCGATGGCATACGCCATCAGCCCATCAGCCAACAAAGCCAAGCTAAACCCCAAGGAGACTTCGGCGCGGCTGAAACCCAACTCCCGCTCGACAGGGCCCATGACCAAAGAGAAGGTGTAAAACACGCTTCCCCAAGTAATGAGTTGTGGCCAAGACAGCCATACCGCAAACGGACCAAGTGCGGTGGCCTGGGTGCTGATTTGGGTGGGGTCCCAATAGGGCCGATAGCTGCTCATGGCCACATTATCAATGCCCCGCGACGGGCCGCCTGTATTGCACGGCTTCTGCGATGTGGGCTTTTTCTATGTGGGCACTCTGGGCCAAATCAGCAATGGTTCTGGCAATTTTTAAAACGCGGTGTGAACTGCGGCCACTCCATCCAAAATGGGATGCAACTTGCGTGATGTAAGCCAAGGCATCGAGCCCCAAGGCCGCGTGCTTGTCCAAGGCGGCGCCACTCAAAGCATGGTTGCTGCAGCCTTGCCTTTGAGTCGCTAACAAGCGTGCGTGATGGCATCGCTTTTTAAGCACAGCCGTGCTTTCACCCGCAGGCGCGTTAATGAGCAATGCTGCGCTCTGGCTGGGCACCTCGATGTGCAAATCAATGCGGTCTAAGAGGGGGCCACTCACTTTGCTGCTGTAGCGGTGCACTTGATCGGGCGTGCAGCGACACACAGGGCCGCTTTGGCCAGGACTTCTGGCGTGCCCTGCATAGCCACAGGGGCAGGGGTTCATGGCGGCAATCAATTGAAACCGAGCTGGAAACTCAGCGCTCTGTGCGGAGCGAGAGATGGTGACGCAGCCCGATTCCATGGGCTCGCGCAAAGCCTCCAAGGCCGCCCGGGGAAACTCTGGCAGCTCGTCCAAAAATAAAACACCATGGTGGGCCAAAGAAATTTCTCCCGGCCGAGGTGGCGAGCCACCGCCCACCAAGGCCACGGCACTGGCAGAGTGATGGGGCTGGCGCGTTGCTCTCACCAACCATTGCGACAATTGAAATCGCCCAGCCAAGCTGGCCACAGAAGCGGCCTCTAAAGCTTCTTGCACGCTCAGCGGTGGTAAAAGACCAGCAAATCTAAGCGCCAACATGGACTTGCCCGAACCGGGTGGCCCGACCATCAAAAGGCTGTGACCGCCCGCGGCAGCAATTTCAAGCGCCCGTTTAGCGCCGGCTTGACCTTTCACATCGGCCAAGTCTGGATACGAAGTTTCGTCATCCCAGCGAGGGCCTAGGGTGTGACTCATTCGCGCCCAACCACCTGGGTTGCTGGGTGACGTTGTGGCAGCCGATGGCCCCGCCAAACAAAACTGATGGGCTACATCGCGCAAATGGCGGGCTCTGTAAACCTTCGCATCGGGAACCAACGCTGCTTCTTCAGCACTTCCGGGTGGCAATACCAACGCGTGTGCTTGGACTTGTTGGTACAAAGCCAGGCCCATGACCAAAGCGCCTCGAACCGGCCGCAAAGCCCCCGATAAGGATAACTCTCCAGCAAATTCGTAGTCATTCAAGCGTGCGCTATCGATCTGACCGCTGGCCGCCAAAATGCCCAAAGCAATGGGCAAATCAAAACGGCCAGAGTCTTTGGGCAAGTCTGCGGGCGCCAAGTTGACCGTGATGCGCTGGTTGCTGGGGAACTCAAAACCTGAGTTTTGAAGCGCAGACCGAACCCGCTCCCGAGCCTCCTTGACTTCGACATCTGCCAGGCCGACCAAGGTAAAGCTGGGCAGACCATTGGCCAGATGCACCTCGACAGTGACGGAAGGCGCTTGAAGGCCCAGCAAAGCCCGACTTTGCACCAAAGATAAACTCATACTTGCTCCGCGCACCAAACGGGTGCAATATCTGTAAGACTTTTTATAAACCAGTCCTAGGGGGGTGCAATTGGCATTGGAACACCTGTGCCCTCAAAAAAACCATTTCAGAGCGATGACAATGACTTGCACTGAAGCGGTGCAGCATTGGCATGCTAAATGCTTTAAACACAAGTCTCATTCTCATTAAACAGGAGCTTCTCATGAAAAAAATCGCAACCCCCCTGATGTTGGCCATGTCTCTGGCTATTGCTGGCAATGCATTTGCGCAAGCAGCACCCGCAGCGCCAGAATCCACTTTGTCTTTCAATGTGGGTGGTGTGAATGAATACCGTTACCGCGGCATTTCACAAAGCCGTTTAGACCCTGCTTTGAGTGGCGGTGCAGATTACGCCGATAAGAGCGGTGTCTATGTGGGCGTTTGGGGCTCTAGCATCAAGTGGATCAAGGACGCCGGCGGCAAGTCCAATACCGAAGTTGATTACTACGGGGGCTATAAATTCACCTTAGGTGACGTGGGCTATGACATTGGCTTCCTGCGCTATGACTACTCTGGCAACGCCCTTAAGCCTAGCGCCAACACCAATGAGCTGTACGGCGCTATTACCCTTGGCTCCACCACATTGAAGTACTCACAAAGCACAGGCAACTTGTTCGGCTTTGCCAACAGCAAGGGCAGCTCTTACGTTGACCTCACCGCCACATACGACTTGGGTGATGGCTATTCGTTCACACCGCACTTGGGTTATCAAAGCGTGAAGGGCGCTGGTAACGGCATCTATTCCTACACAGACGCTGCGCTGACTTTGGGCAAAGACTTGGGCAATGGTTTGGCTGCATCTGCCGCCATCATTGGCACCAACGCCAAAACAGGCTCTTACGTTTACACCGCAGGTAAAACTGTGACGCAACTGGGCAAGTCAGGCTTGGTTGTTGGCCTGAAATACAGCTTCTAATTTTTTGCATTACCAAGGAACCATCATGAAACTGGTGACCGCCATCATTAAACCCTTCAAGCTGGATGAAGTGCGTGAAGCGCTCTCAGCCATCGGCGTCCAAGGCATTACTGTGACCGAAGTCAAAGGCTTTGGTCGTCAAAAAGGACACACCGAGTTGTATCGGGGTGCTGAGTACGTGGTTGATTTCTTGCCTAAGGTCAAGATTGAAGCCGCTGTGTCAACTGACCAAGTTGAGCGAGTCATCGAAGCCATTGAAGCCGGCGCACGCACCGGCAAGATTGGCGATGGCAAAGTGTTTGTTTACGACTTGGAACAAGTTGTGCGCATTCGTACCGGTGAAACTGGGGCTGAAGCCCTTTGATGTCCCAGAAAGAGAGATTTGAATGAAAAAACTATTTGCCTCCCTCGCGTTGGGATTGACCTTGTGTTTTGGCAGTGCTGCATTTGCACAAACCGCGCCAGCAGCAGAGGCCAAAGTAGAAGCCAAGGCAGAGGCCAAAGCTGAAGCCGCCGCCCCAGCCACGGCCCCAGCTGCAGCGCCCGCTGCGGCTGAAGCAGCCCCCGCACTTGTTCCCAACAAAGGCGACACAGCTTGGATGATGGTGTCCACCATCTTGGTCATCATGATGGTGGTGCCAGGCTTGGCCTTGTTCTACGGCGGCTTGGTTCGCAGTAAGAACATGTTGTCTGTGCTCATGCAAGTGATGGTGACGTTTTCCTTGGTCACGGTCTTGTGGTTCATCTACGGTTACAGCTTGGCATTCACTGAAGGCAACGCTTACATTGGCGGACTCGACCGCTTGTTCATGAAGGGCATTTGGGACAACGCAGCTGGCACCTTCGCCAATGCAGCGACTTTCAGCAAAGGCGTGGTCATTCCTGAAATTACCTTTGCAGGTTTCCAGGCCACTTTCGCTGGCATCACGTGTGCCTTGATCGTCGGTGCATTTGCAGAGCGCATCAAGTTCTCCGCAGTCTTGATCTTCATGACTTTGTGGTTCACCTTCAGTTACTTGCCAATCGCTCACATGGTTTGGTTCTGGATGGGCCCTGACGCCTACACAGCCAAAGAAGTTGTGGACGAAATGAACGGCAAAGCCGGCTTGATATGGCAAATGGGTGCACTTGACTTCGCTGGCGGTACCGTGGTGCACATCAACGCTGCTGTGGCTGGCTTGGTGGGTGCCTTCATGATTGGCAAGCGAATTGGTTATGGACGCGAAGCCATGACACCTCACTCTTTGACGTTGACCATGGTCGGTGCCTCTTTGTTGTGGGTGGGTTGGTTCGGATTCAACGCCGGCTCGGCGCTCGAAGCCAATGGTTTTGCAGCACTTGCTTTTGTGAACACCTTGTTGGCAGCTGCCGCCGCTGTGTTGGCTTGGTGTGTGGGTGAAGCCCTGATGCGCGGCAAAGCCTCTATGTTGGGCGCAGCATCGGGTGCTGTGGCTGGTTTGGTGGCCATCACGCCAGCAGCCGGTAACGTCGGTATTGGCGGCGCCTTGGTCATTGGCATTGTGGCTGGCTTTGCATGTTTGTGGGGCGTTAACGGCCTCAAGAAAATGCTTGGCGCAGACGACACATTGGACGTCTTTGGCGTGCATGGTGTGGGCGGTATTGTGGG
>SHXD01000042.1 GCA_009693505.1 Limnohabitans sp. | reverse complement strand
CTTTCCATGATGGGTTGGATTTTAGCACTCCCTTGAGGGGAGTGCTAAATTTATAACTTATTGATTTTATTGATATTTATCAGTGAGATGAGCGGGCAATGAGGTCATGCAGGGCCTCCATGGGGATGAGAGCACCGCGGTGCTGAATTACCTTGGCCGCTAGGGTGTTGCCAAATCTCGCCGCAATTTCTGCGCTGGTGTCACAAAAACGGCAGCTCAAATAGCCTGCTGCAAACGAGTCGCCTGCTGCAGTGGTGTCGATGACCTGTTCGACCGAAAGTGTCGGCACGCTGAGCCATTCAATGGCGTGTTCTTGCCTCACCAATGTGGCGGAGGCACCGCGTTTGATCACAACTTCTGGAACGGACAAGCTTCGTGCGTGATCTAGCGCTTCGTCTAAAGAGGCGAGTTCAAACACGGCTTGATGATCGTCTAAAGTAATCATGGCGGTGTGAGATGCCGCCAAAGCTTCGAGGTAAACACTTTGTGCAAGCTGAAGGTCTGGCCAAAGTTTGGGTCTGAAGTTGTTGTCAAACACAACACAGCCGCCATTTTGTTGCGCTCTCGCCAAAAATGAAAAGTACGCTCGCCTTTTGAATCTGTTTCTATCAGGTACATACCTGGTAGCCTGCCTTCGATGTATTCCACGGTATTTAAGTTAAGTCCGAGGTTCTCTCATTCTTTGCGAAGTGTTTGACTCAAATGATCTGTGCCCAAACCGGTGGCGAAGCTCAGTTCAATGTCAGAGGGTGGTGCACACCGCCTCAGGTAAACGGCAGTGTTAAATGTGTCACCACCATAGGAAAGCACAGACGGGCCAAAACCCTTGGCTTGCACTTCTAGCATGCATTCGCCAATGGCCACAAATTGAAGGGGTGGCATTAAAAATGTTCAGCCATGTGGAGATGCTTTGACGAACGCTCCACCTTGATAGATGGCCGCTTTGTCAGTGCCATCGATGGCGGGCTGCCTAGCTTCCACAGCACTTCTGAAAATATCAGAACTGTCGAGTGGGCGATAGCCGATGTGTTTGGCATGCGTGTTGTCCCACCATGTGGTTTGATTGTCAGACATGCCATAAATGATGGAATGACCCACAATGGGCGCGGTTAAAGCTGCCACCACCAAACGCTCTAAATCATCGAAGCTAAGCCAGGTGGCCAGCATGCGTCGGTCTTTGGGTTCAACGTAAGAGGAGCCAATGCGAAGGCTTACGGTTTCAATGCCCCAGCGCGCCCAATAAAGTTCTGCGAGGTCCTCGCCAAAGGCTTTGGACAAGCCATAGAAGCCATCGGGCTTGGGTGGCATTTTGGTGTTAACCACTTCGTCTTGACGGTAAAAGCCTGTAACGTGGTTGGAGCTTGCAAACACGATGCGCTTGGTGCCCTGCAATCGTGCTGCTTCATACAGGTTGACCATGCCCACAATGTTGCTGGCCAAAATAGAATCCCAAGGCTGCTCGGTGGACACTCCGCCCATGTGCACCACGGCATCTACGCCTGACATGAGGGCCATCATTTGCTCTTTATTTTCCAAAGAGGCCAACATAATTTCTTCGCTGGGCGCACTTGCGCCTAAATCGCTGCGGTGGCTAACACGCAGCACATCGCAATAAGACTTCAAACGAGACCGGAGTTCTTTGCCGAGGTTGCCACCTGCGCCTGTGAGCAGAAGTCGAGGAAATTTGAGGGGACTGGCTGGAGGATTGAGCATGAATTGCTTTCGTCAATGTTCATCAAATGGTTTTAGCTTTTGAAGCGCTGGGCAAGTGCCGTAGCGCTGTCACGCAACACGTTTTGATCGGCACCCACAGCCACAAACAAACAGCCTTGTGCCAAGTAATGTTTGGCCAGTGCTTCATCGCCAGTCAGAATGCCTGGGGCTTTGCCGCAGGTTTTGATGCGGGCAATGGCATCGTCAATCACCTTCAATACTTCGGGGTGCTTGGGGTTACCCAAGTGTCCCAACGCCGCAGACAAATCGCCGGGGCCAATGAAGACGCCGTCAACGCCATCGACAGTGGCAATGGCTTCTATATTTTCAAGGCCTTGTAGGGTTTCAACTTGAAGCAACAAACACAACTCGTTGGCATTGAGGTGCGCGTAGTCTTTCACACGGCCGTAGTTACTGGCGCGGGGTGCGCCTGCATAGCCCCTAACGCCATGGGGTGGGTAGCGCGTATACGACACGGCGTTGCGAGCTTCCTCTGCAGTTTGAATGTAAGGCACCAAAAGGTTTTGCACACCAATGTCGAGCAGTCGCTTGAAGGTCACCATGTCATTCCAAGGCGGACGCACGATGGGTGTGGCGGTGCCACCTTTCATGGCTTGCAGTTGGGCCAAAACTTCGCTGATATCGTTGGGAGAGTGTTCCATGTCTAGCAGCAGCCAGTCATAGCCGCAATCGGCCAAAATTTCAATGCTGATAGGGCTGCACAAATGCGACCACAGGCCAATTTGTTTGTGACCACTGCGAATGGCTTGTTTGAATTTGTTGTGAATGGTTTGCATGACGATGGAGCTTTAGTGTTAGATCTTTAAGTGATTTGAAATTAACGAACCAAGGCTGGCATTTTGGGATTAAAGGCCCAGCCAGGAGCAAGGTATTGCATGGCCATGGCATCGTTGCGAGCGCCTAAGCCGTGTTGTAAATAAAGTTGATGGGCAGCTTTTACAGCCTCCATGTTGAGCTTGACGCCCAAACCAGGTTGAGTTGGCACCTCAATCATGCCGCCTTTGATTTGAAGCGGTTCTTGTGTAAGGTATTGGCCATCTTGCCAAATCCAGTGTGTGTCAATGGCTGTGACTTTACCGGGGGCAGCCGCTGCGCAGTGGGTGAACATGGCCAAGGACACATCGAAGTGGTTGTTGGAATGTGAGCCCCACGTGAGGTCGTACATTTGGCACAACTGCGCCACCCGCACTGAGCCTTGCAGAGTCCAAAAGTGCGGGTCGGCTAAAGGAATGTCTACCGATTGCAGCTGAATGCTGTGCGCCATTTCGCGCCAGTCGGTGGCCACCATGTTGGTGGCGGTGGGCAAGCCTGTGGCGCGTTTGAATTCGGCCATCACTTCGCGGCCTGAATAAACGCCTTCAGCACCGCAGGGGTCTTCAGCATAGGCCATGGTGTGACGGTGATCCCGCAGCAAGCGAATGGCGTCTTTCAAGAGCCATCCGCCGTTCGGGTCTAGGGTGATGCGAGCTTCAGGGAATTTTTCGTGCAAGGCCACAATGGCTTCCACTTCCTCTTCCCCCCGCAACACGCCACCCTTCAGTTTGAAATCTTGAAAACCATAGCGATCTTGGGCGGCTTTGGCCAAACGCACAATTGCCTCAGGGGTGAGTGCTTCTTCGTGCCGCAGTCGTTGCCAATCGTTGTTGGCATCGGGTTCGCTGTGGTAAGGCAAGTCTGTTTTTTTGCGATCTGCCAAGTAAAACAAATAGCCCAAGACTTGAACGCTTGAGCGCTGCTGACCTTCGCCTAGCAATGCCGCAACCGGAACCCCTAAGTGCTGGCCCAGCAAGTCAAGCATAGCGCTTTCAATGGCAGTGACGGCATGAATGGCGATGCGTAAATCAAAGGTTTGATTGCCACGCCCACCCGCATCACGGTCCGCAAATTTGTGTTGCAGAGAGTTGAGTAAATTCTTGTATTGACCAATGCTTTGACCTTCGATCCAAGGCTTTGCATCCTCAATGGTTTTGCAAATTTTTTCACCACCCGGTACTTCACCAATGCCTGTATTGCCGCTGGTGTCAGTGAGAATGATCAAGTTGCGCGTGAAGAACGGGCCATGGGCGCCGCTCAGGTTAAGCAGCATGCCGTCGCGACCGGCCACTGGGATCACTTCCAGGCGCGTGATGGTGGGTGTGGTGTGCATAGGTGGTTTAAAAAACGATATAACAACAAAATGACCTTATTTTAAGAGATCGTACAACCTAAGTTTAAGCCAACATCAATGGAGAAAACCTAGGTCAGTTTGGCCCCTCACTGCGCCGCGCTTTCACTTTTCTTCAATCGATCGCGGCTGTTAGACAAATGCGTTCGCATGGCAGCCCGAGCGGCCTCAGGGTCTTGGGCTGCAATGGCATTGAAAATACTTTCATGCTCTTCGTTCACGCGTCGCAAATAAGCCAAACGCTCTGGGGTGACGGGCAAGGAATTTTCAAGTCGACCGCGAGGAATGGCCCCAGTGCCCAGGGAGTGCATCAACTCTTGAAAATGTTTATTTTGAGTGGCCCGCGCAATTTCTTGATGGAACAGAAAGTCGGCTTGAACAGCATCGCGTCCTTCGGCAATAGCTTGCTTGAAAGCGTTTGTGGCATTTTGCAGTTCTGCTAAATTTTCAGCAGTTCTTCTTAAAGAAGCCAAGGCGGCAGCTTCAGTTTCTATGCTGATTCGAAATTCAAGCAGCGCAATGACTTCGCGCAATGTGCCCAACTGATGGGCGCTGATGCGAAAAGAAGGGGCGGATTCTTGGGGCAACACAAAGGTGCCAATACCATGGCGTGTTTCAACCAGCATAGAAGCTTGCAAACGGGAAATTGCTTCGCGCACCACGGTTCGGCTTACACCAAAGTTCTGCATGATTTCAGCTTCAGTAGGAAGTTTTTGTCCCACTTTAAACTGTCCCGCGCGAATTTTCAGGGTCATCTTTTCAACCAATTGCATCGCTAAACTTTTGGTTTTGCGAGGTTCGTCGGCGAAGGTGGCGCTTGAGTTCATGGGGTAAGTACTAGGTCCAAAAGCCGCTTGGTATTAGATAATTTAAGTTGTACGACAACATTCAATTTTTTGAATTTGTTCAAAATGTAACAGAAGCCTATAACTTTGCGCTGAATATTTTTCATGAGCCCATTCGAGATATTTTCAAACCACCATGACCAAGTCGGTGAGTCACCTGTTTGGGATGCTGAGGGCTTGTGTCTGTGGTGGGTAGACATCGAAGCGCAGCGAATTAACAAAAAAACCTTGGCAGGCCAACTGCAATCTTGGCTGTTGCCTGAGAAGGTGGGTTGCATTGCCTTAACAGCAGACAGGCGGGTCGTTGCGGCCATGGAAACAGGCGTCGCACTTTTAAATCTGAAGGCGGATGGCCGTTACGACCTAAAAAGTATAGCCACCATTTCGCATTCAAAACCAGGCATGCGTTTTAATGACGGACGATGCGATCCATCGGGACGCATGTGGATTGGCACCATGGTCATGGACATGGGCAAAGCAGACAATGCGGGCGGGTTTTATTGCTTGGATGAGAGAGGACTCACTGGCCCCTATGTAGAGGGTTTGTACACACCCAACGGCCTGGCTTTTAGCCCTGATGGCAGCACGATGTATTTCTCAGATTCGCATCCAATGGCTCAAAAGATTTGGCGTTGCACCATTGATTTGGCCACAGGTCAACTTAGCAACAGACAACTGTTTGTAGACATGAAGGATTTGCCTGGCAGACCGGATGGTGCGGCGATGGATGAGCAAGGGCACTACTGGACATGTGGTAACGATGCGGGCTTGGTTCATTGCTTTGACGCAAGCGGTCGTTGCATTCAGTCGCTAACTGTTCCGTTCCCTAAGCCTGCCATGTGCGCATTCGGGGGTGTTGACTTGCAAACTCTTTTTGTGACCTCCATTGTCCCAGGCAATAAGGCCTTGGATACCACGGGGCAAAGTGGGCAAGTGCTTGCTACTCAATTGCCGCATAGGGGTTTGCCAGAGCCTGTTTTCTCTCGTTTTCCTGCAACATCGTCACCTGACTTTTAAAACTTATGTCACAGGTTCACTTACTTTTTCCAACAACACTTTTTTTAGGACACATCATGAAAATTAAACTGCTTATTTCTGCCTTGGCCATGGCCGGTCTTTCTTTTGCAGCGCAAGCCGCTGAGTTTCGTTCTGCAGACACTCACAATGCAGACGACTATCCCACCGTGGTCGCTGTGAAGCATATGAGCGAAGTGCTAGAAAAGATGAGTGGCGGCAAACACAAAATCAAAGTGTTTAACAAAGCTGCTTTGGGTCAAGAAAAAGAAACCATCGACCAAGTGAAAATTGGCGCCTTGGACTTTACGCGTGTCAATGTGGGTCCTATGAATGGCATTTGCCCATTGACCCAAGTGCCCACCATGCCCTTTTTGTTCTCTTCCGTGACCCAGATGCGCAAGGCTTTGGATGGCCCTGCTGGTGAAGAAATCTTGAAGAGCTGCGAAGCTTTCGGCTTCGTTGGTTTGGCCTTCTATGACTCGGGTGCACGTTCTATTTACGCAAAGAAGCCCATCAAAACAGTAGCCGACGCCAAGGGTTTAAAAATCCGTGTTCAACAGTCTGATTTGTGGGTGGCTTTGGTCAGTGCCATGGGCGCCAATGCCACACCAATGCCTTATGGCGAGGTTTACACCGGTTTGAAAACTGGTTTGATTGATGCTGCCGAAAACAACATTCCCTCTTTTGATACCGCCAAGCACGTTGAGGCCGTCAAGATTTACTCTCGCACAGAGCACTCCATGGCACCTGAAATGTTGGTCATGTCAAAAATCGTATGGGACAAGCAGTCAAAGGCTGATCAAGACATGATTCGCGGAGCGGCCAAAGAGTCTGTCGCTTTTCAGCGTAAAAAATGGGATGAACAAGAAGCCAAATCTTTGGCCAATGTCAAAGCAGCTGGTGCTGAAATTGTGGAAGTAGATAAAAAATCTTTCCAAGCCGTCATGGGCCCTGTTTACGACAAGTTCATGATCACGCCTGACATGAAACGCTTGGTGAAAGCAATTCAAGACACCAAGTAATCAATGCAACGCCAAGTTGAAGTTTGAAGGCGACGTTGTATGTTCACTAAGTTTTGTGCGGCTTTGTCAAAAATCAGCTTGGTTCTGGCAGTGATTGGTTTGCTGTCTGTCGTTCTGTGCGTCCAATGGCAAGTCATTGGACGCTACGTTTTCAATGACACACCCACATGGGCAGAAGCTTTGGCCATGCTCATTGTGCTCTTTGTCACAGCCTTTGGATTGGGTGTGGGTGTGCGCGATGCAGGCCATATTGGCATGGAGTCACTCATTGTCTTGTTGCCTGAAAAGTGGCGCTTGCGCTTAGAGTTGCTGATACACGCCTTGGTGGCTGTCTTTGGGTTTTTAATGGTTCAAAGTGGTTGGATGTGGGCCAGTGCCAAGTGGCAAGAAAAAAAGCCCATGCTTCCGGTGCCAGATGGCATTGACTATGTGCCTGTGATCATTGCGGGTGCACTCATCTTTATCTTCTCAATTGAACACATTGTGGCGCTGCTTCGCGGTAAAGTTGTGGAGCCATCATGGAATTAGCTGTTCTTGGCTTTAGTTTTACCCTGCTGTTAATTCTGGGGGTGCCTGTGGCGTTTGCTATCGGTCTTTCCTCTGTGGCTACCATTTTGGCGGCTGGCTTACCGGTTGCTGTTGTCTTTCAAAAAATGGTTGGAGGCATGCAGATTTTTTCTTTTTTGGCCATCCCGTTTTTTGTATTTGCTGGCGAGCTGATGCTCTACGGGGGCATTGCCGATCGCATCGTTAAATTTGCCAACAGTTTGGTCGGCCACGTTCGAGGTGGCTTGGGCATGAGCAACGTTTTAGGCTGTACTATTTTTGGCGGCATCGCTGGCTCACCATTGGCCGATGTTTCTGCCATTGGATCCGTCATGATTCCTCTCATGAAGAAGGAAGGCTATGACGCCGACTACGCAGTCAACGTCACCACCCATGCTTCATTGGTGGGGGCCATCATGCCAACATCACACAACTTGATTATTTTCACCTTGGCCACTTCCGGTATTGCCTCTGTGAGTATCTTGGGCTTGATCTTGGCAGGTCTGGTGCCCGCCATCATTTTGACTATTTGCAATTTAGCAGCTGCGTACTACGTTGCCGTGAAGCGGGGTTATCCCACACATGGCAACTTCCCTGGTTGGAATGTTGTCCTCATGGCCTTTTTAGCGGCTCTGCCAGGTTTGTTTGTGGTGATCATTATTTTGGGCGGCATTTTGTCGGGTGCATTCACTGCCACTGAATCTGCCTCCATTGCGGTTGCTTGGGCATTGTTTGTCACGGTGGTGGTTTACCGTTCCCTCACGTGGCTGCATTTTTTAAAGGCCTGCGCCAAGGCATGTAAGACGACAGGCGTGGTGTTGCTGCTCATTGGCATTTCAGCCGCCTTTGGTTATTTCATGGCCTTGTATGAGGTGCCGCAAAAAACAGGCGAGATGATGACGATGGTGAGCAGTGAGCCTTGGGTTATCTTTCTCATGATCAATGTGTTGTTGTTTATTCTGGGAACATTTTTGGACATGGCGGCCACCATCCTCATTTGTACGCCCATCTTCTTGCCCATTGCCATGCAGTTCGGCATGGATCCGCTGCAGTTTGGCATTCTGATGCTGATCAATTGTGCTTTGGGCCTGAATACCCCGCCGGTGGGAACGGTACAGTTTGTAGGGTGTGCCATTGGGGGAATTTCGGTAGGGCAGGTCATGCGCACCATTGGACCCTTTTACAGTGCGTTGGGAATGACTTTGCTGGCAGTCACGTATGTTCCTGTCTTTTCTTTGTGGTTGCCGCAAGTCTTTAAATAGGTTTTTATGCTCGCTCCATTGTTCCCCGTGATTGCCATGCATGAAGCCGACAATGTGGCCATCGTGGTCACAGACGGTGGATTGAAGTCGGGTGATATTGTGCACAAGAATGCCTTGGCTGAACCTGTGACCTTGGTCAATGCGGTCCCTCAGGGACACAAGGTGGCCCTGGTTGACATTTCTGCCGGTCAGATTGTGCTTCGTTACAACGTTTCAATCGGTGTGGCTAAAGAAAACATTGCTGCGGGCAGTTGGGTGCACGAGCGATTGTTGGCCATGCCTGCTGCGCGTAATTTTGAAAATTTACCCATGGCCACCGCCAAGAAAGAACCCTTCAAAAAATTAGAAGGGTTCACTTTCCAAGGCTATCGAAATTCGGATGGTTCTGTGGGGACCCGAAATATATTGGCAGTCACGACCACTGTGCAATGTGTGGCTGGCGTGGTTGAGTTGGCCGTACAAAAAATCAAAGAAGAGCTGTTGCCGCTTTATCCCCATGTAGACGACGTAGTGGGCATTGAGCACACCTACGGTTGTGGTGTGGCCATCGATGCGCCCGATGCCATTATTCCTATTCGAACCCTGCGCAACATCAGCTTGAATCCCAATTTCGGTAATGAGGTGTTCGTGGTCAGTTTGGGTTGCGAAAAATTGCCCCCTCTGCGTCTGCTTCCGCCTGGTAGTTTTCCACTGCTCAGTACTCAAAACGAATCAGAGGGTCCACACACGGTTTGCTTGCAAGATGCGCATCATGTGGGTTTCATGTCGATGTTGGAAAACATTGTTCAGAGTGCCAAGCCGCATCTGGAGCGGCTCAATGCGCGAAGGCGTGAAACTGTGCCAGCCAGTGAGTTGGTGGTGGGCGTTCAATGCGGCGGAAGCGATGCGTTTTCTGGGGTTACCGCCAATCCTATTGTGGGGTTCGCCTCTGATTTATTGGTTCGGTCTGGCGCTACCGTGATGTTCAGCGAAAACACCGAAGTTCGGGACGCGATAGAGCAGCTTACCCATCGGGCCCAAAGTATCGATGTAGCGAACAGCATTGTTCGAGAATTGTCTTGGTACGATCAGTATTTAGAGCGAGGTCATGCCGATCGGAGTGCCAACACCACGCCCGGCAACAAAGCGGGCGGCTTGTCCAACATTGTTGAAAAAGCCATGGGCTCTATTGTGAAAAGTGGTTCACTGCCCATTCAGCACGTGCTGTCACCTGGTGAGAAACTCAAGTCAAACCAAAAGGGCTTGGTTTTTGCGGCCACGCCAGCCAGTGATTTCATTTGTGGCACCTTGCAATTGGCAGCTGGTATGAACGTGCATGTTTTTACCACAGGACGAGGCACACCCTATGGCCTTCAGGCTTGTCCGGTGGTGAAACTTGCGACACGAACTGACTTGGCCAAGCGCTGGCATGACTTGATGGACCTCAACGCAGGCCGTGTGGCCGATGGTGACATCACTATTGAAGAGGGTGGCTGGGAGCTGTTTAAGTTGTTATTGAATGTAGCCAGCGGCCAAAAAACTTGGGCGGAGCATTGGAAATTGCACAATGCAATGGTGTTGTTCAATCCTGCACCGATTACTTGATGTGTGAGAAAAATTTAAAGGGGCAATCATGAAAAAAATACTGAGTATGTTGTTATCTGCTTTTTGCATCTCGAGTGCCATGGCCTGGCCTGATAAAACGGTTTCGCTGGTGGTACCATTTCCGCCGGGCGGCTCTACCGACTTGATCGCACGCACGCTGGCACCTAAGTTACAAGAGAAACTGGGGGGCACTTTCATCATTGACAACAAGGCGGGTGCCACGGGCACCATCGGTGCAGGTTTTGTGACGCGTGCCGCACCCGATGGCCATACTTTGTTTGTTTCATCATTGGGCCCTTTTGTCATTGCGCCGCACTTGTTGGCCAGAGTTCCGTACGATGCCCTTAAAGATTTTGACTACATCACCATTGCTGTTCAAGCGCCCAATGTGTTGGTGGTGCCTGCCAGTTCACCCCACAAGACGATGAACGATGTGATTGCTTTTCACAAGGCCAATCCCAATAAATTCACCATGGCCTCCTCGGGCAATGGCAGCAGTGATCACCTTACGGCCGAATTGTTCTGGCAACAAACCAACACCACAGGCATTCATGTGCCCTACAAAGGCGGTGGCCCTGTCATGATCGATTTGCTTGGCGGGCAAATAGACAGCTCTTTCATGAACATCAACACCGCCATGCCGCAAATTTTGGCTGGCAAACTGCGCGCGCTGTCCATTACCAGTGTCAAGCGTTCCCCTTTGTTGCCCAATGTGCCCTCTTTGGAAGAGTTGGGTATCAAGGAGTCCAATGTCTACTCTTGGCAAGCCGTTGCTGCGCCCAAGGGTTTGCCTTCAGACATCAAGGCCAAATTGCATGCGGCCATTGTGAGCGCGCTGAACGATCCGCAAGTGAAACCAAAATTGCTAGAGCTGGGTTTTGAAATCGTGGCCAACACGCCAGAGCAATTCTCAGCCTATCAAGCTTCTGAATTTGCGCGTTGGAAAAACTTGATTCAATCTCGCAACATCAAAGCAGACTGAATCAGCAATCGAGTGTCTGACACTCGATTTTTCAAGCGTTGCGGCCCACCAAGCTGTAAGCGCTGGTGTTGTTTTGCAGCCATTGCTGTGACAGCACGTCGCTCTGCTGTGCAGGATGGAAGTCAGCTTTTTTGTATGCCTTCCAGTGGCCAATGTTGCTTCTGAACAAGCCGTCTTTGGATAACAACAGCTGGTAGCCACTTTTCCAAGTACTGAGCTTGAAAAAACTGCCATCGCGCCACAGGTTGTGCATGGTTTGAAGCATCACATCGCCAATGAATGTCACGGTCACGTAGTGAAAAATGCGAATGCGCCATTCTTCATTGCCGCCCAAGGCTTTGTAAACATCAAAGGCTGTGCAACGGTGCTCGGCTTCTTCGGCAGCGTGCCATTGCCACATGGTTCTGAGGCGCGGCTCTGTGCTTTCAAAAATTTCAGAGTGGCTTAACAGCCAGTCAGCAAAAATGTCTGTGAAGTGTTCGGTGGCTGCTGTGGCCGCCAATTGTTGGCGTACGTTTTGATGGGCATTGGCTTTAATGCGTTTGGCTGAGCGCTCTGCAATGATGTTGGCGAAGCCTTGCAATTCGATGTGACCATTGAACAGCGCATGGATGCGGCGGTGGGTAGCTTCTTGTCCTATAAAGCCTTTCACTTCCTCTGCAAATTTTTCACGTATGGCGTCGTCCATTTGCTTGGCGCCTTCACGGACTGAATCAATGAAGAACTGCTCGCCCACAGGAAAGCTCATAGACAAGGCATTGAAGAACGCTGACTTGAAAGCGTCACCACCACACCAGCGCTTTTCAAAAGGCGTGGTGAGGTCAACCAATAATTTTCTAACTGCAAGTTCAGACATGAAGATTTTTCAATAGGACCGAGGGTTTTGGAGTAATGTTTGGTAAAACAGTATTTTGCTATATTATCCATACATCAATGTATCTTTTAATGACGGCCGTGTTTTTAAAGGGTTTTTCTCTGATTTAGAGCAAAAGTTGGGAGGTTTATCACCCGAACTTTTAAAACCCGCCTTTGAAAGCCACTTATGCTGAAGAAAATTTTCATTGCCTTTGGATTGTTAATTTCAGCCTTCGTGTTGGTGGTGGGCGGGCTTTATGTCAAAGGCGGTCAAGCTGAGATGCTTTTGTGGGTTGTCAAAATCTTTCTCAGAGTTGAGCACGAACCCAACACGAATATAACTTGGGCCATTCCTAAAGGCCCTGCAGTTAGCCCTTCAGCCAGCCCTAAAGCCAGATCGGGCGCCAAACCACCCAATGTCATTTTGATTGTGGCCGACGACTTGGGCTACAACGACATTAGCTTGAACGGTGGTGGCTTGGCCAAGGGCACTGTGCCCACCCCCTATATCAACAGTTTGGCGCAACAAGGTGCCAATTTTGAAACCAGCTATTCGGGCAATGCCACCTGTGCGCCCTCACGTGCCGCCTTAATGACCGGCCGTTATCCTACCCGTTTTGGATTTGAGTTCACGCCAACGCCCAAGCTATTCATGGAAGCCATTGGCCACTACAAAGGCCCTAACCACGTTCATGCCACCATCTATCACGCTGATCGTGAAAAAGATCTCATCCCCTACGAAACCATGGGACTTCCTCGCTCAGAAATCACGATGGCCAAGTTGCTGAAGGGGCAAGGCTATCGAACACTACACGTGGGCAAGTGGCATTTGGGCGATGCACCAGAATTTAGAGCCTATGAGCATGGCTTTGATGAGTCTTTGTCTTTTCCACATGCCAGCTCTCTTTACTTGCCAGAGAACGATCCCAATGTGGTCAACTCGAAACAAGACTTCGACGTCATCGATAAATTTCAATGGGCCGCTGGCAGTTTTGGCATGCGCTTTAACAACAGCGAACTTTTTAAGCCAAAGCGTTTCGTCACAGATTACCTCACTGACGAAGCCGAAAAAGCCATCGAGGCCAATCGCAATCAACCCTTCTTCCTTTACTTGGCCTATACCGCGCCGCACACGCCTTTGCAAGCCACCAAAGAAGACTACGCAGCACTGTCGCACATTGAAGATCACACACTGCGCGTGTATGCCGCCATGGTTCGCAACTTAGACCGTAACATTGGCCGTGTGCTGCAAACACTGAAAGACAAAGGCTTAGACGACAACACCATTGTGATTTTCACCAGCGATAACGGGGGTGCGCATTATGTGGGCCTAGATGGCTTGAACAGCCCTTACCGGGGTTGGAAAGCCACGTTTTTTGAAGGCGGTATTCGGGTCCCCATGTTCATGCGTTGGCCCGCAGGCATTCCCAAAGGTGTGAAGCCGCAGCTGCCAGTCAACCACATGGATATTTTCACAACGGTGGCAGCTGCTACCGGCGCCAAGTTGCCCACCGACAGGCCCATGGATGGCATTAACCTATTACCCCAAATAGCCAAGCCTGCCGACAAGGGGCCGGAGCGTTCATTATTCTGGCGAACCGATACGTATCGGGTAATTCGAAAAGGCGATTGGAAATTGCAAGTCACGCAAAATCCTAGAAAAGACTGGCTCTACCACTTGGCTAAAGACCCGACTGAAAAAGTCAATTTGGCAACCCAAGAGCCTGCCAGAGTGGCCAGCATGAAGAAAGAATTAGAAGCCTTCAATGCCACTCAAGTGAAGCCTAGCTGGCCTTCCATGGCGGAGGCTGCCATTGCCATTGATAAACATCTGCGGCAAAAAACGCTGCCAACAGATGAGTTCATTTATTACGGCAACTGAGCTCCTTCAAAATACTCAGTTTTGTGAGCAGATGAAGGAAGTGTCGCTTAGTTGGTGCGAATAAATTCGACCAAAGCCTGCGCCACTTCTTCCCCTTTGTCTTCTTGTACAAAGTGGCCTGCACCGCGTATTTGCGTGTGGTTTTGACCTGAAGCGCCCGGAACTCTTTTTTGCCACATCCTCTCGCCGCCTTTGGTCACTGGGTCGCGCGTGCTGAACAAGGTGATGAAGGGTTTGGTCCAAGCTTTGTACATGTCCCACGCGCGCTCGTTGGCTTGTCTGGCGGGATTGCTGGGGTCAATCGGCACCAAGGTGGGAAACACCCTAGCGCCTACTTTGTAGCGGCTGCTGGGGTAGGGGGCATCGTAAGCGGTCACAGCTTCATCGCTTAAGCCTTGAGCGCAGCCAAAACGAACAATTTTGCCAATGGGAAACCATGGGCTGTACACGGCAAAGGCACGCCAGATGTGAAATGCCCGAGGAATTTTTTCATTGCCAGTGGGCAGGCCACCATTGCTCAAGGCAATCCGTGCAAACTGGTCTGGCATTTCGGCCACCATGCGAAGGCCAATGAGAGAGCCCCAGTCTTGGCAAAACAGGGTGATGTTTTTGGCATTGACAGATTCAAGCCAAGCGCTCATCCATTGCACATGGTTTTCATAGGTGTAGTCTGAGCGCTTCGTGGGTTTGTCTGTGCGGCCAAAACCCACTTGGTCGGGTACCAAGACGCGCATGCCAGCATTGACCAAAACTGGAATCATTTTCCGGTAAAGAAAAGACCAGGCGGGCTCACCATGCATGAGCAAGATCACGGGTCCGTCTTTGGGGCCCTCATCGATGTAGGCAATGCGCAAGCCGCCAATGTCGGTGTAGTGCGGGTTGTACGGAAAGTCTGGGAGATTATGAAATCTTTCCTCCGGTGTGCGAAGGAAATTTTGAACAATTGGTAATGCACGCATAGGGTACTTCTTCATTGATGAATGTAGATCATCAGATTAAAAACGTTGACTAGATTCGATGATTTTTTGGCCTGCAGGCAAGCTCAAAAAATCACCATCCTTGGCTACTTGAATCTTGCCTTTGAAGGCGTCTTTGGTGCCCTTTAAAAATACTTCAACCAAACCCGGCAGTGGCAAGGGTGGCGCAATGTGATGCAACAACAAAAAGCTGACCTGTGCTTGCTGGGCAATCTCTGCAGCTTGGACGGGCGAAGTGTGGTAATCCGTGATGTCCTTCATGATTTGTTCAAGCTTGTCTCGCTTGGCAGTTTTTGCGCCTTCTTGTAACAACTGCATCAATTCCATGGACATGGCTTCATGAATCAGGACATCTGCCCCTTGAGCTGCCTTGGCCACATGAACAGAAGGGGTGGTGTCACCACTGATGACGATGCTTCTGTCTTTGTAGCTAATTTTGTAGCCAACAGCAGGGTGGATCGGTGCATGAGCCACACTGAAAGCGTGAATTTGAGTGTCTGGAGCCTCAAAGACCAAGCTTGTTTCAAATGGCTGGGTGTTAAAGCGGATGGCTTGCGCGCCAAAGCCACTCCTTGGAACAATGGCCTCACCATGATGCGCAACACGATAGCCTTGGTCTAAGCTGTAGGCCTGCATGAACCCATTGACAACAGTGTCCACACCCTCCGGTCCATAAACTTTGACAGGCTGTGAATTGGAATTTGAGACCCAACGTTGAAGCAATAATTCTCCCATCCCATCGATGTGATCAGAATGAAAGTGCGTTAGGAAAATTCCGTTAATGAGACCAGGGTTAAAGCCCATTTTGTTGATGTTGCGGGCGCTGGCGTTGCCAGTATCAAACACAAACAATTGTTGACCCGCTATGACCAAAGTGCAAGGGCCACTCCGTTTTTCGTCTGGCATGGGAGAGCCTGCACCGCAAACAGCAATGTGCAAACCATCGGGTAAATCTTTGAGTGGATTGCTGGCCATTCTCTGCGCTGTCACGCGCTTGGCCACTGTCATGCTGATAGGTTCTCTGAAGGCGTACAAGCTGCCTGCTAAGAGTGCAACCACAATAAGGGCTGAGCCCAATTTTCCAATTCTCATGTTTAAATTCCAAAAATTCTGGCCATTCGAACGCCAAAGCCTTGTATCCAAGGTGAGACGTATCTCAACTTAGGTCGATTGGCTTCAGACGCTTTGATAATTTGTTTCACAATGCCCTGTGTGCTTCGTGCTTCCACCAATTTGAACGTAGCACGTTCTTGTTTCTGCATTTTCTCTGCTTGATGTGAAAAGTAGGAAGAGTTTCCCATCCACGCATATTTGCTGTCAGTCATGGCTTGGTTGAATCCAGTGTGAATGGCGCCAGGTTCAATAAGCGAGATGTGGATGTTTTTCTTGAGCTGGTCCATTTCGGCGCGCAGGCCTGCCCCTGCTGCTGAGAGTGCAAATTTACTCATGCTGTAGGGCATGAGAAAGGGCATGGGAACTCTTCCGGCAATGGAGCTTACTAATAAAACCGTACCGCTTTCTCGTTTGATCATCTTGCGAAGTGCCACTTGCGTGAGCTCTAAAGTGCAAAAAAGATTGACTTCAAACAATTGGCGAACTCGCTTCATGTCCACCTCTGCCAACGAGCCCGATTCACCGATGGCTGCATTGTTGATGAGAACATCGAGGTCGTACGGCATTAACTTTTCGCGATCATGCTCTAGCGTGATGTCGAGTTTGAAAACTTCAAGTACAACATGATGAGTGCGTGCGTCCTGTTCCAAGCTCAAGGCTTGCGCGTCTGTTTGAGTGGTGGCCAGAACGCGGTGCCCCCGTTGGGCCAAAGCAAATGCGGCGTCCTTGCCTATACCTGTGCCTGCACCTGTGATTAAAATTGTTTTGCTCATGTGTGTGCAATGATGTTTAATATTGTGCTTATTATTTTTTTGACTCAGTTTTTGCTCAAACGAAAGCTTAATCAGAATTGATGTGAACCCGAGTCAGCCGGTCCATCGAGCACCAATAAAAATCGCGTTGCCAACCCGCGCTGGGAAACACCACGCCTTGCATGAGGCCGCCTGTTCGAATGCGCGATTTTTCTTGACCTGATTTAATGTCAAGCACGACCACTTGTTCATTGAATCGGCTGTAATCGTTCACGCAAAGTTCGCCAGTATCTGGAAACAGCAGCATGTGACTGGCAGCGCCAAAACTTGAGTGGTGCCAAAGTTCTTCAAGTTCTAAGCGGTCTGGATTGTCATTTCGCTGAATACGCCATGCTCTTAAATGCCGATTGGCCGAGTCGTAGGCCACCACAATTTTGCGTGCCTGATCAATGAGTGGTGGGTTGGTAATAGAGCCGCCTGCTAAACCGCATACAGGCCAGTTTTGATGGTTCGCCGAGTTGGTTAAGGAAACTCTAATTAAGCGGTTGGCAGATGCATTGAGGCCAGCGCCCAGCATGCTAACCAGGTAATTGTGAGCGCCGTTGTCCATGAACCAAGCATCGTGTTCATCTAGCACGACATCCCAGCCGTGGCTTTGGCTTGCATTTATTAAATAGTTGAATTCCCAATCTGGGTCTTTAATAAGGCGCTGCTCAGTATCGCGCCAGTGGTATCGAAAGATACGCGTGACACCCACCACATAAACGGTGTTACCTTGTGCACTTAAGCGCGCCACCGAAGCCTCGGGACAAGCCACCGTAGATGCTGCCAACTCAAGGGTGTCTGCATTGAAAGTGGTCAGTTGTGCTGGGGTGGTAGCGGAGAGATTTTTAGTGACCACTAAACCATTTTGCAGCACCACAAAGGAGTTGTAAGCTTCATTCACAGGCAGTTTGAGCGTGCGAAGCAGTTCGCATTGTCGATTGAGTTGATGCGCATACCGGCCATACACCACCAGCAAGTGGCCATTGGCATGCACCGCCATACCGCCTGGCCACATAGGTCCACCAGCCAGAGGGCTTGACTTGCAAATTGTTTGAAGCGTGATGGGGTCAATGAGGCTGACACGTGCCGTGGTGGCTTGCCCCCAGTGCGACCGTAAAACCGAGTGAGTGAGTAAAAAAACTTCACCAGGCGCACCCAGTACGGTCATGGTGGACATATGAGTTCGGCGAGATGTGCCTCTCAGTTTCTCGCCTTTGATTAAATTCAAACCACTTATTTGATGCGGCATTTGCAATCTGTCTGGGCTTGCATCTTCACAAGGCCAAGGACTGTCGAAATATCCGCTGGAAGACATGATGAAAATGACAATGTTGCGTCGCGCTCAACGTGAGGCTTGGCGCCGACGACGCCAAAACCAAACACCAGCGAAAGAGAATAAACCCAGCAGCCCCGCCAAGTGCAATTGGTGTCTTGGCCAATAGACAAACACCAGAGAATTGATGATGACCTGTTCAATGGGATCGTAGCCGTCTGGCATGGGCAGTACGCCATTGGCCTTGGCCCATTTGGCATATTCCGTCTGCAAGCTTTGGAACAATTCAGGCAAATCTTTTTGCAGGTCTTGTGTTTCGCCAGGATCTTGCACCAAGTTGTACAAGTGCCATTGGCCATCGCTCACCGGAGCCAAGTTGCTGACGAGTTTGAAGTCGCCTTTGAAAACAGCTTTGTTGCCTGACAACTCATAACCCAAAATTTCATCGGGTCCACGTACTCGCGTGGCTGAGCCTTTCATCACAGGCAACAAACTGTGTCCCGTGAGTGGATACACCGTTTGGCCTTTGTAGGCTGACCCCGGGTGGGCAACGCCTGCTAAATCGAGCAGGGTAGGCACTACATCGGTCACATGGGTGAGGCTTTGATGAACATGGTTGGCCGCCGCACTGGGCACGCCGGAAATGATCAGAGGCACTCGAATGCCGCCTTCGCCTGCAAAAAATTTGTAGGTGTTGAGAGGGGATGTGGCGGCTCGCGCCCAGTTAGGGCCAATGATGCTGTAAGCGCCCTTGCTTCCCAGTCGGTCGAAGTCGCGGTTGTAGTGTTGATCGAGCCACCAGCGACCCACAGCCAAAGCGTAGGGATCAGTTGCCTCAGCGCCATTGTCTGACAGAAAAACAAAAACGGTGTTGTCGAATTCACCGGTTTGTTTTAAATGAGCCATGAGGCGACCAATGTGAAAGTCCATGGCCTCGGCCATGGCGGCATAAACTTCCATGCGGCGTGCTTGATACGCTTTGTCCTGGGCGCTTAAAGAGTTCCAAGCCACATGCGTGGAAGGCAATTCGGGCATTCGGGTATTGGCAGGTATCAAACCCAAGGCGATGGCTTTGTTGCGCCGCTCTAAACGCAACACATCCCAGCCCGCGTCGTACCGGCCTTTGTATTTGTCGATAAATTCTTGCGGTGCTTGAACGGGAATGTGGTTGGCTTGAAATGCGACATAAGCAAAGAAGGGCTTGTCTGATTTGCCATCAGCCTTTAAATATTCAAGCATCTTACTGATGTAAAACTCTGACGAGTAAAACTCTTTGGGCATTTTGGCTTCTTGCCCGTTGTCGTACCAGTAGACCTTGTCGGTTAAGTCTAAATAAAGTTTGCCGGTTTCCCAATTGTCTGAGCCGCTGTCGCCCATGACCAAGGAGCGATCAAAGCCGCGTGCTGGTGGCAGGTTGTGCGGTTCCTTGCCCACATGCCATTTGCCAGACGCATAGGTGCGATAACCATTGTCTTGCAGCAAGCTAGACACGGTGACAACGCGTTGATTCAACACGCTCAAATAACCCGTCTTACCCACATGCGACTGTGGAATGGTTTCGCGCATGTTGCCCACACCATTCAAATGATTGTCAACGCCGGTCAGCAGCATGGAGCGGGTGGGTGAACAGGAAGCGCTCACATGAAAGTTGGAAAAGCGCATGCCGGTTTGCGCCAACTGATTCAAGTGGGGTGTGTTAATTTCACTGCCAAAAGCGCCCACATCGCTGTAGCCCCAATCGTCAGCCAGCATGACCACGATATTGGGGCGCTTGGCCCACAAAGGCGTGCAGATCATGAGTGCCATCGCTGTGAATGCAGCCAGCCAGGGCTTTGAGGTACTGCTATAGAATTTCATGACTTAATTTTGTGACACCAAATCAAACTGATTGTGAATGGCTTTTTCAATCATCCAGAATCTGTCTTGACCCCAGACCGCGGTATCTTCAAATTTAAAGGAGGGAACGCCCCACAAGCCCAGCGCAAAAAGTGACTGCCTATTTTGTTCGGCCGTGGCGCGCCAGAGCAATTCGTTGGCATCACTTTTTAAAATATCTTTGGCGGCGGGCCAGTTCAAGCCTGCACGCTCAACCATGATTTTCAAGTGTTGATCGGTGCCAGCATCCAAGCCCTCAGACCACACACCTTGCATAAATGACATGACATAAGCTTCTGCAAGTTGATGCATTTGTGCAAAAGGAATGAGCGACAAACCCCGCTCAGTGGGTCTGCCAACAGGGTCATTCAAGCAACCAAAATTGACGTTTTGAATATAGGCTTCCCGCGCCGCATCAAGGCTGATGTATCTGCTTTTTTCAGCCGGAACGGGTAAACCTCGCATAACCATGGGCAAGACATATTTCAAGTTCACTTGCACGCCATTCTCTTTGGCCCACTTGAAAACCTGGGCTGCACTGATGGCGGAGTAGGGGCTTCGAAATGAAAAATAAAAATCAATGTCGGTGCTCTTTGGAACGTGCGCAACAGGTTGATATTGCGGTGTGAAGAAAAGTGGTTTTGCTTTGTGAAGTCCGAGTAATTGTGCTTGAGTGGACAAGCCCAAATCATTCAAACGAGATTCGAGATGATGCAAGCGATCAATGCCCCAATACCACTCGCCTTCGTAATAAATCATGCCGCTTAAGTAATGGCCCCATTTTTTTCGAAGTGCATGCGCTTCTTGTAAAGACGTTTCTGAGTTAGATGATTTGTCAAATGGGGCAGGAAACTCCAAGCCGTAGTGGTCGGCCAATCTCTTTGCGTCAATTTGGCTATAAGCTTTTAATTTTTCACGCTCAGGGGCTGCTGAGTCATCTGGCTCTGACACCACGTGGCGCAAAACAGAAACGGCATACCTCGATTGCAACTTTGGTAAAGCTTGCGCTAAGAGTTGAGAATAGGGCTCGTCGGTTTGAAAAAAGACATGAAGCACATGAGGGCGTCTTTGCGACTTCCTCAGTTGGTCCGCTTTTTTCCTAAGATTAACAAGCCTGCTACGAGATAAAAAATGTTGGCTGATGACAGGCATCAGCCAACTTTTTGGGCTCCGAAAGAACATTGACTATTTGAATATGTCTCTATGAGAATTGACGCTCAAGGAATATTCAATCAAAAGGCACGTATCAAACGCAGTTGGTAGCTCTTCACGACAATTGCATTTTCACCTTGGAAGTTATTGCTGATGTGAAAATTCAAAGCCATGTCTTGGCCGGGTAATTTGTACGAAATGAAGGGTCCGCCACCCATGGTTTTATAACGACCATTGATGATTTTGGCTTTGTCTGTCCCTGAATAGGAGTCGTCACTGATTTGCTGTATTGAAAATACATTAAAGCCAAAAGCAAAATCACCACTCACCTTGACGATACCGCCTTCTGCATATATGAAATTGCCGCTCTTGTAGCTGGTGTCTTTGTTAACCGTATTGAAGCCATAGGCCACTCGAGCGGCAACGGTGATGCGTTCTTTGGGGTCTAGGTTGTAGGAGGCAGTTGCACCCGGCCTGACGGTGTAGAAATCACCGAATCCAGGGTTGGATTGCAGATTCGTTTGTCTGACGGGGTCAAATTTGCCTGTGGGCACAAACAAAGAAACGCCCGCAGTAACTCTTAAACGATCTGAATTTCTAATCCAAAGCGTAGAAAGTTCTGTATCGCCAAGCCCTTCATTGGTGTCAGAGGCAACTTTAGAGGCTGTGGCAGATTTCGCTTGAACTGCATTGTTGACAGGCCCCGTAATTGCCGCAGGAAGTTGTGCAGGGCCAGCAGGTCCCGCGAATGTCGCATTCGGAAAAACGAGTGAAGCTACGCGTGTTGCTTTGATAAAAGGCACATTGGCAGCAAACATGAGCTTGCCGTCTGCATAAGTGCCTTCTGTGATGTAGCCGCCACCCAAATTAATCTGAGTTTGATCTTGATTAAAACTAACAGCCCCATTTGCAACGGATGCTCTGTAAGCGTTGTAGGGTGCCAGTGCTGGGTTGAGGGCGCCAAGGGGGACGTTTGTGATACCCGATGGTTGGGTATATGCATCTCCTGTTGGGCCTTTAATGCCTGTAATGGTGGGTGTGCTGATACTCACGCCACCAAAAAAACCTGGTTTATCTGCGGGAGCGGCTATGTCTCCACCAAAACCTCCAACCGGCGCTTGACGCAACTTCCAGCTTTCTGCTGCATGGGCATGGGTACCGATGATGAACAGTGAAGCCATAGGAATCGCTGATAACAGCAGCTTGGAATTAATTTTTTTAAACTTCGACGAGATCATGAGTGTCTCCTATTATTGGGAAGTCAGTACATGAGTGTATTGACAATTCACTCTAGCACAGCAAAGATGAATGCAAGTTTAGGGTTTTCGCTAGCAAATGCAAATTTATGGGGCGAATAGACATGCATCAAAATAGAGCATGACGCTTATGGATACACCACTTCAAAATCAAAATCAAAAGCCTAAGTCAATGATCGCCGAGGGCGCTCGTCTAACGCGGGACAATTGGCTGGACGAAGCTTTCAAAGCAGTGGTGGTGGGCGGCTTTGAAAATGTCAAGGTTTTAGCAATCGCAGAAAAGCTCAAGGTCA
>SHXD01000041.1 GCA_009693505.1 Limnohabitans sp. | reverse complement strand
AAGGTGATTGCCAATATCTTTCGCATGCCGTATGCCAAGGATCCCCTTGGCTTAACTGCTGCGCAGTTTTTGGCCAACCCCAAACAAGCTGGTAATTTTGCCTTGGTCAACGACACACGAAAAACGGTGAACCAAGAGCAAGCAGGCGCTGTGCTGGAACACAAACTGAATCAGAACACGCGCATTCAGGCCCGCTTCTACGGTGGTAATCGCGATAACTTGCAATACCAAGCAGCCTCTGCTTCAGCAGGTTCGTGGGTCGGTCTTGAAAGGGATTTTCATGGCATTGGATTACAAGTCCAAGGCAAGCAAAACTTAGCAGCCGGCAAAGTAGTCGATTGGGTTACAGGATATGACCAAGACTACGCAGGTGAAAATCGCCAAGGTGGTCCTGCCGCTGCCGGTCAAAAGAGTGGCAATGTCAACCGCAAAGAATTGAATGAAAGCACCAACCGCGATTACTTTGCTCAAGCCAACTGGCGTGTCGTGCCAGACTGGACCTTTGTCACCGGCGTGCGCCAAAGCTCTGTTCAACTCAAAAGCAAAGACGATTACCTCGCAGACGGTGTCAACGGATCGGGCTCTGTCAGCTATGAAGCAGCCAATCCTGTCATTGGCGCCACTTGGCACGTGAACGACCATTTGAATATTTACCTGAACCAAGGCACGGGATTTGAAACGCCCACACTTTCTGAGTCGGTCTACACCAAATCAGGCACCTCAGTCATTGGCTTGTTCAATTCGAATTTGGTTCCCTCACGCAGCAAACATCTTGAGTTGGGTAGCAAATGGACACCCTCGCCCAATACTCGGTTAGATGCGGCCTTGTTTCGAATCAATACGGACAATGAAATTGTGACTAGCTTGTCTGTGGGTGGCCGCACGGCTTTCACCAACGCTTTTGAAACTTTGCGTGAAGGCCTAGAGCTTTCTGCGAGCCATGCATTCAACTCAAACTGGCGTACACAAGTCACGGCTACCGTCTTGAGCGCTGAATATGCAAGTGGCACTGCGTTAGCCGGCAAATCGCTGCCAGGCATTCCGCAAAAACAATTGTTCACATCCGTCTCATGGGTAGAAAATGGTTTTCAATCCAGCAGCAAAAAACCATTGCAAGGCAAAGCGGCCAGTTTCGATTGGATTGCACGTTCAAGCTTGTGGGCCAACGATGTGAACGATGCATCGGGTACAGCAGCGGGTTATGGCCTGCTCAACGCACGGCTCAAGCAAGGCTTTGAATGGCATCAGGCGAACTTCGAAACCTACATAGGCATAGACAACCTCACCAACAAAAAAGCGGTGAGTTCGGTCATCATCAACCAATCAAGTCGGCAATATTTTGAGCCCCTACTGCCACGCAATTGGGTCATCGGTGTCGCCACAAAATTAGCTTTGTAAAACAGAAAGAAGTGGAAATTTTTGAGGGTTTACCAGAATAAAAATTAAATGTCCCTACTGAGTCAAGTGCATACTCATTTCAATCTGACATGCATTAAAATAACCTGATAGTCGACCCACTGAAAAATAAATTGGAAACTTCTGTGAAATATATTTTAACGCATCGATTCAAACAAATTGGCATCGCTGTCTCATTGACTCTGAGCGTTTTATCAGCCCATGCCCAAACCCCTGCCGCGGCACCCCCTCCTGCTTGGAAACAAGGCATGTCCGACGCCATGGCCACATCCACATTGGCACCACTGGCTGGCAAACTCACTGCCACCAAAGCTGCAGATGTGCCAATTAACCGAATCAAATTACCACCCGGATTCAAAGTTGAAGTTTGGGCAGACAACGTGCCAGGCAGCCGAGTCATCGCTCAAGGCGACGGCGGTAAATATTATGTCGGTACCCGCCCCTTAGGACGTGTTTATGAAATCACAGACAACGGCAGCACACGCACATCACGTGTTGTGATTGACAAACTTGATCAGCCCACTGTGGCTTACAAAGATGGCACTTTGTTCGTCATTTCCGTAGACAAAGTGTTGCGCTTTGATGGCATCGACAAGAACCCCACTGTGGCGCCCGTTGACCTCACAGCCAAGTTCAATTTGCCGCCCGAAAAACACCACAACTGGAAATACATCGCTTTCGGTCCAGACGGAAAACTGTATGTGCCCTTCGGTGCGCCTTGCAACATTTGTGAGCCACCCAGTGCCGAATACGCTCAAATTCGCCGTTACAACGCCGATGGCTCTGGCATGGAAGTGTTAGCGCGTGGTGTTCGCAACACAGTTGGATTTGACTGGCACCCCGTCACCAACGAACTGTGGTTCAGCAACCACGGCCGTGACTGGTTGGGCGACGACACACCCAATGACACCATGCACCGCCTGAAGGTGGGCGGCCATTATGGCTTCCCAAGCTGCCACCAAGGCAACTTGCCCGACCCCGATGTGAAGCGCCCCAAGCCTTGCGATGGCATTGAGCAACCTGTTGCTTTGATGGGCCCTCACTCTGCCACCATGGGTGTCAAGTTTTACACCGGCAACATGTTTCCCCCTGAATACCGCAACGTGCTGTTCAATGCACGCAAAGGCTCATGGAATCGCACCAAGAAAATTGGTCACGACGTGGTCATGGTTCGCGCTGATGCCGATGGTAAAAATGCCAAAGTCGAGCCTTTCATGACCGGCTTTTCCAACGAAGCTGATCAAACTTGGTGGGGCCGCCCTGCATATTTGCATCAAATGAACGATGGCGCCATGCTGGTGTCTGACGAACAAAATGGCGTGATCTACCGCGTGTCTTACAGCAAGTAAAAATGATTCTAAGTTCCAAATGGAGGGCCTTGGCCTTCCTAGGGGTGGCCATGTTGGCCCCCCTTTTTTCTGCCGCTCAAAAACCCCCTGCCCGCGCCGCCACGTGTGACGTGTGCCATGGGCCTAACGGAAACTCTGTGCTGAAGGACATTCCTTCCATCGCGGGTCAACCCAAGGTTTTCATTGAAAACCAATTGGTACTTATTCGTGAAGGCATGCGAGATATCCCACAGATGAAGGGCGTACTGCACAATGCGGCAGATTCAGAGATGAAGGGAACTTTAGACAACGTGCCAGATTCAGAACTAACCGAGTTGGCCCATCACTATGCAAGTATAAAAATTGCCAAACCGCCATCGCAAAAGCAAACAGATTTGTACAACAAAGGTGAAAAGCTTTCCAAAGAAATGCGCTGCGGTGTTTGCCACTTGCCCACATTTGTTGGTAGAGATCAGATGCCCAGGCTGGCAGGTCAGCGTGAAGACTATATGCTTTACACGATGCGCGCCATGAAAGCCAACCAAGTGGTAGGACGTGACCCGAACATGATCACCTCACTTTACGGCATCGCTGATGAAGATCTCAAAGCCATCTCCCACTACCTCTCCCGCCTCAGCAATTAATTAATTGGGGTCAGAGCACAATTGTTTTGCTTTGTTTAATCGCCAACAATTTTGTGTTCCCGAATGATTTCGCCAAATCGCTTGGCGTCTTCAGTAGCGCGGGTACCAAACTCTGCAGGCGTAAGGGGTAAAGCTTCACCGCCCAAATTCTGAATACGATCTTTCAAAGCTTGCGTTGACAAAATGCGATTGATTTCGCGATTGACTTTGGCAATCACATCTGCGGGTGTGCCTGCTGGCGCATAAAAACCAAACACGGTGTCAGCGTCAAAACCTTTAAGACCTGACTCATCCAAAGTTGGCACATTGGGGAACAAAGGAGACCGCTTCAGGCTACCGACAGCCAAAAGCTTGAGCTTGCCAGCACGCACCTGCCCAAGGCCAATACCCACGTCAAAAATAAAATCTAGCTGACCCGCCAACACATCTTGCAAAGCAAGCGCGGCACCGCGATATGGCACGTGCACTGCAAACAATCCAGCCTGACTCTTCATCATCTCACCGGCCAAATGCGGTGAACTGCCATTGCCTGCAGAGCCATAAGAAAGCTTGCCCGGATTCTCTTTAACGTACTTTAAAAATCCATGAATATTGTCAACCGGCATATTGGGCTTGGCCACCAAGTAAACCAATATCCTGGCCGCAGAAGCCACTGGCACCAAATCCTTGGTGGGGTCAAAAGACATGCGCGCATAAATGTGCGGATTGACAGAGACCATGCCGCCTGAACTCATGAGCAAGGTATAGCCGTCGGGGGCAGACTTGGCCACCATATCGCCACCGAGGTTGCCATTGGCACCGCCCCTGTTTTCAATCACAACGGGTTGGCCCAAAGCCTCTGCCAGGGGAGTGCCAATGGCACGCGCAATTTGATCAGCAGCGCCACCCGGTGGAAAGTTAACCACCACCTTGACGGGTTTGGAAGGCCAAGATTGGGCCAAGGCATTGACACTCAAAAAAGGGCCAAGTAAAAGCACAGACAAAGCGGCAACAAAAGTACGCCGCGTGAATTGAGAACTGAAATGAGAATGCTTGTTATTTTTCATGTTGTCTCCTAGAGGTCTGTATCAATTTCTACTTACTATAAAGCTTGTTTTACTCTCGGATTTTTCATCCACAAAATAGGTTGTTCTTTGATGGGGCGCGCAGGCGCACCATGTTGTAACAAGGCAAGATCAAACGACTGCCCTTTTTCGTCTTGTAAAGCAGCGCTTCTAATCTGCGCCACAACTGCCACTTGAGCAACCACTGATTTGTCAGTTGCAGGCTGACAAACCGTTCGCAAGATATGAAGCAGGTTGTCTTTGCCGCGCTCATTGGTACTGCCATAGCCCTTGATTAACTGCCCACACCTTGCAACTTCCAAAGCCAATTCAGACGAACGCAGGCAAGCTTGCCCAATGCCTTCAAGCCACTCTTCAATAAGCGATTGTTCGGTGGCATAGCGACTGCCTACAGGCCGCAGTGCACGCATAGCAGCCAAAATGCGCAAACTCACAAGGCCCAAAACGGAGTGACGAGCCAACTTAATCGGCATTGACCACGCGGCCTTGCCCTTCAAAATGCGTGCACGGTCCCACCTCAATAAACCCTGAGCCCAAGAAGACGGCAGCATGGCTGCAATCTCTGGCACACCTGGCTTAAAGTGGTCATAGACTTTCAGCAACTCGCCCTCTTTGAGTTTAACTTCTGCTGACACACGTTGCCAACGCGTTGCTTTGCTTTTCAGATGCGCCACCTGAATGATGTCGTCAAAAGCCATCCACAAAGCCAACCATCGAATGGTTTCTGTGGTCACTGGGCAATCGGCCGATGCACCAGGGCTGGCCAATTCAATGGCTTTTAATTTCAACAAGCGCGTCACCATGAGTTGTGCATAGTTTTCGTTTTGGTATTGACCCAATCGATCAAATGCCAAGGCCAAGATTTCGTGCGTGTGCTTTGGAAATTGCTGTGCCACTTGAGCTGGCAAACTAAAAACCAAACTTACTTTTGGTACAGCAGGTGACAAGACATTTTCAACATAGGTCGCTTGTTCACGCTGCAGACTGACCCGCTCAAACGCCAAAGAAAAACCACGCAAACTGGCTTTGGCAGAAGCGCTGTTGCCAGACAACACAGCTTCATAGTGCCGACGCTCAAATGGCAGCAAACCGCTGGCTGCAATGGCACCCAACATGACAGCGCTGACCATGGTGCCTGCTTCCTTACAAAGGCTGGCCATATCAAGAACATGGTGTCTTAAGCTGTTGGCAGAAATAACATCGAGCAAGGGTGCTTCTTGTCGACGGCCATCGCCCATGACCATTTTCTCAGCGGTGGTGAGGGCTCGCGAAGAAGAGCTGATAACGCAGGAGCGGTCTGACGACGCAAAGCCATTGCCAATTTGTCTTGCGGTTTCTAACAACTCTGAGGAAACCAAGGCGTCCAATCGACCGGGCAAAGGGTTCAAACCCAGCACTGGTTTTTGGCCCTTGAGTTGGCTATTTGAGACTGGGTAAATTTCAAGATAGTAAGTGGTGGCGCCCGTGCGCTGGGCCACGCCTGGAATAGAAGTGGCTTGTGCAGGGTAATCGGCTATGCGCGCAACATCCACCAACCAATCGGCCAAGACGCCGCCGCCTTCACCCCCTAAAGCACACAACAAGATCGATACAGCCTGAGTCATGTTGATTTCAATATAAAAGCCATTAGGCAGGTTGCAAAAAGCGAGTCATCCATGTCTGAAGGCGCGCGCCAATACGCTCTAAAGGACCCGGATTTTGAACCACTTCAGCACGGTAAAAAGAGGGGCACAAAGTAGCCGCGTGAGCGTTTTCGCCGCACAAACCACAGCCCACACAACCATCAATAACGGTGGCCACAGGATCTACTTTCAAAGGATCGGGGTTGTCTTTAAGTGTGAGGGTTGGACAACCAGAGAGCCGAATGCAAGCATGGTCGCCATTGCAAACGTCTTCATCAACACCATACTTCACACGCTCAACGCGCTTGCCTTTGGCCAACAAAGAGGCCAACCACGGTTTGATGCGACGTTGCCGCTCTAACTGGCATTCACCCTCGGCCACAATGACCTTCAGCCCCTGAAAATCGGTGGTGAAGGCCTCTGTGAGCGTGGCCTGCATTTCGGCAACTTCATAGGTATGGACTGTTTTCAACCACTTAACACCCAACCCCTTTAAGGTGGATTCGATCACTTGGTTGGTATGCACCACACTTTCTCGCTTGTCGCTTGTAGCGTCTTTGGACAAATCAGTGGGCGTGTTGATGATGTCTTGCGTGCCGGTGGCCGAGGTATAGCCATTTTTAAAGATTAACAAGACAGCATCGTCGCCATTAAACAGTGCGCTTTGAACACCTGTGAGCAAACCGTTGTGCCAAAAACCGCCATCGCCCATGACCGACAAAACACGCCGCTTCATGAGTGGGGAAACGCCCGCACGGCTGGCCAAGCTCATGCCGTATCCCAAAATGGAATGACCGACAGAAAATGGCTCAAAGGTGGCCAGTGCATGGCAACCAATGTCACCTGATACATGAACAGGGCCTACCGTTTCTTGTGCCAGCTTCAAAGCAGAAAAAACGGGACGCTCTGGGCAGCCAATGCACATGCTGGGTGGCCGTGCTGGAATAGGAATTCCAAGCATCGTTTGAACTTCTTGTCGTCTCTTTGTATTGCCTTGCAACCATTCTTGCGTTGTCTTTGGCACCGCACTCGGTTCATGCCGATTGAGAAAATTCAGCAAACCTTCGGCCATGATCTCAGCCGTGTATTCGCCACCAGAAGGCAACATGTCTTTGCCATGCAAAGGCGTTTGCAAATCCAAACGGCGCAACATGAGCGCCAACTCTTGTTCAATGTATTCAGGCTGTCCCTCTTCCAGCAACAGCACAGCCGACTTGTCTTTGCAAAAATCAATCAGCTCAGTGGGTACCAAAGGATAAGTCACGTTCAAGACCAAAATAGACAGACTTGAAACACCAAACGCATCTGACAAATCAAATTGCTGAAGCGCCCGAATGAGCGTGTTGTAAAGACCGCCTTGCACAATCAAACCCAAATGCTTGTGCTGGGTGCCGGGGAAATATTCGTTCAAGCCATTGGCAAGAATGAACTCACGCGCTGCAGGCAGCCTGTGCGCCACTTTGCGTTTTTCTTGCGCAAACGTGACAGGCGGATGGGCCAATCGCATGTAGTCAAAACCAGCGGGCTCGGCAATTAAATTCTTTTTAGAAAGCATGGGCTCTTGGTTTGTTTTGGCCACAAACTCCCCACGCACATGACAAGCGCGAATGCGCAATTCCATCATGACGGGCATGTTAGAGGCTTCAGACAAACGAAAGCCTTGCTCAACCATGTTGACCATTTGACCCAACTCAGGCCGGGGGTCAAGCAAACACATACCCGACTTCAAGGCATAGGCGTGAGTCCGTTCTTGAATGACGCTGGCGCCCTCGCCATAGTCTTCGCCCACCACAATGAGCACGCCGCCCGTCACGCCAGGCGATGACAAATTGGACAAGGCATCGGCCGCTACATTGGTACCCACAATGGATTTCCAAGTGACTGCCCCGCGAATGGGGTAATGAATAGAAGCCCCCAACATGGCAGCCGCAGAAGCTTCGTTGGAACAGGCTTCCACATGAACACCCAACTCATCCATGTAAGGCTTGGCTTGCACCATCACATCTAAAAGGTGTGAAACAGGTGCGCCTTGGTAGCCCCCTACATAAGCAACACCCGACTGAAGCAAGCCTTTGGTAATGGCCAGAATGCCCTCGCCTCGAAATACCTCACCCTCGCCCATGCGAAGGGCCTTGATTTCTTCATGAAACGAAACTTCCAAAAGTAACTCCAAATCTGTTGATATTAGGTCTGAAACAGCGCATCGTCAAAAATTGCCACAGCTCGGGTCCAGCCTGCAGACGCACCTCTGATCTTGTGCGGAAAGCAGCTGATGTAAAAGCCTGAAGCAGGCAATGACTCCAAGTTGTGCAGTTTTTCAATGTGGCAATAGCCTATGTCTCTGCCTGCTTTGTGCCCTTCCCAGATGAGTGAGGCATCGTGCGAGGCCTTGTACTTTTCTGCGGTATGCACAAAAGGTGCGTCCCAACTCCATGCGTCTGTGCCTGTCAGTCGAATGCCTCTTTCCAGCAAGTACATGGTAGCTTCATAGCCCATGCCACAACCCGTCGACACATAATTGGCATGCCCATATTTCATGCCAGCAGCCGTGTTAATGACCACAATTTCGAGCGGCTGCAAATCATGCTTGATTCTTTTTAATTCAGCGTCAACATCTTCGGCCGTAACCACATAGCCATCTGCAAAGTGTCTGAAATCAAGTTTGACACCGGGCTGAAAGCACCACTCAAGCGGCACATCGTGAATGGCAATGGCCGGTTTCTTGTCACCCAAGGCATTGTCCATGGTGGAATGAAAGTGGTAAGGCGCATCCAAATGCGTGCCGTTGTGCGTAGAGAGTTGCACGGTTTCAACAGCCCATCCTTCGCCATCCGGCAAGTCTTCTTTTTTCAGTCCTGGAAAAAAAGGCGCAATTTGTTCGAATGAATTTTCGTGTGTGAAATATTCAATTTTGGGCGCAAACGCAGGCGGGTCACTTATCACATCGTTTTCAAGAAAGATGGACAGGTCTACAAATTTTCGCGTCATGGCTATCTGCTCTTTCATTTCCTAAAAGTCAAATTAAGTTTACAGTCGGTCGCAACGCAAAGCAAATTGAATTCAAACCACAATGTCCATTCAAGCCTCAGAGCCGGCCAAAGTCAACGCCAAAGACTTACTCATGGTTCTCATTGTGACGGTTTCATGGGGCATGAACTACCCCATCATGAAGTATGTTGTCAATAGCTACCCACCTTCAGCATTTAGGGCCTACACCTTCATCGTCGGTTTTCTGTCTCTAGGCATTTATGCTTATTACAAAGGCATTTCTTTGGCTGTGATCAGCACAGAAAGATGGCCCGTTTTCAAATTGAGCATGTTCAACATGGTGGGTTGGCACCTGCCCATGATCTATGGGGTCAGCATGCTCAATTCGGGTCGCGCCGCCATCATTGGTTACACCATGCCCGTTTGGGCCTTGTTGGCCAGCGCCTTGCTCTACAAAGAAAAAATCAATGCCCGATCACTTGTCAGCATTTTTTTGGCCATGACGGCTGCTTTGCTCTTGGCATGGGGCAGTCGACAGCAATGGGGCAATCACCCCTTGGGCGTTGGCGTTATGCTGTTGGGCGCGGTCATATGGGGAGTCGGCAATGCCATGGTGAAAAATGCAAAGCTTGCCCTTCACGGTGTGGCTCTGACCTTTTGGGCCTTGTTCATTGCTTTTGTGTTCTTCTTTGGCATTACTGTGGCCTTTGAAACAGGCCAATGGGCTTGGCCCAATTTAATGCAATGGCTGGCCATTCTGTATGGCGGCGTTGTCACATTTGCAGTGAGTTATGTGGCTTGGTTTCATGTCGCCAGAAAACTGTCTGCCGTATCAAGTGGCCTCTCCATCATGCTGGTGCCCGTCTTTGGTGTCACGGGAGGCGCATTGGTACTGGGCGAGTCCGTCACCATCCCCGATGTCTCTGCACTGATTTTGATCTTGATCGCCATGGTGGTGGTGCTGTCACCCAATATCAATGTCAAACAAATTTTCAAACGCAAATCAGAATCTTAATTTCACGAAGGAGCCACAATGATCCAAACGCGTCATATTTTTAGCATTAAATTATCTGTCCCCAGCATCATCGATCTGGGACAAACGCCCATGGGCGGTCGCAAAATTGCCCAAGTCAGTGGCGGCGAATTTTCGGGCGACCGCATGAAAGGCACCGTGGTTCAAGCACCCGGCGGCGATTGGTTGCTCATGCGGCCCGATCAAGTGCTAACACTTGACGTGCGTTTAACTTTACTCACGGACGATGGCGAATACATCTACATGTCTTATCGCGGATTAAGACATGGCCCAAAGGAAGTGATGGACAAACTCAACAAGGGTGAGGCCGTTGACCCCGCCTTGTATTACTTCCGCATGACGCCCATCTTTGAAACCTCAAGTACCCAATACGCTTGGCTCAATCGCATCATTGGCATTGGCACAGGCCGGCGCGAAAGCACGGGCCCTATTTATGAGGTCTACGAAGTTTTGTAAACGGCTGACTTAAGACGACCGGCTTACAGCTTGGCCGAAGTTGCTTCGTAATTGATCACAAACTCTTCCGGTACCGCAGGCCCCCACAAATAGAAAGAATCGTGTTGCGGGTAGTTGCCTGCGGCCCAGTCGTGGTCAGCCGGCACAAAGTCAATGTCGAACGAAAACTCGCTGTAGCTGCCCCACGGGTCTCTGGAATAAAAGAAATAGTTAGAGCCCAGCACATGCCTGCCCACGCCCCAGCCCTTCGTGTAGCCCGCCTCTAGCATTTGGGCCATGCCCAGCCCTACTTCTTCCAACTGGGCCACATCCCAACTGAGGTGATGCAAACCTGGGCCTTCCGATTTCACAAACGCCAGCATGTGGTGGTCACTGCCGTGAATGCCGTGCATGAAAACGATGAAATCGTCGGAGCGATCGGTCACTCGCAAGCCCAACACTTGTGTGAAAAAATCAACCGATTCAGGTACCTTGTTGGAAAACAAAAGAGCGTGTGACAAGCGGCTAGGCTTCACCTGGTGAATGCTAGAGCGTGTGGGCGCATTGCCCTTGCCAACAGGCGTTTTGTAAATTAAGGGTGTGGGGCTTTTTTCTTTCGGGGAGCATTTGGCTGCAGCAATGATCTGAACAAACAATCCTTCTGGGTGAACCACCCAAACGCCCTCAGCACTGCCCAAAGGATGCGGTGTGCCATGGCTGTAGGGCAGGGCTTCAACCCTTTTTTGAATTTCGGCCATGTCTTCCTCAAAGGCCGCGAAAACCAAGTACTGCAACACCTTTTTAGACCCGCCCGGCAGAATGCTGGCCCAGCACTGCGAATGGCCATGCGTGTGCAAATCGACTTGATGGGCTGAATGCCTGACATCTAAGCCAAATGCGCTGTAGTAACCAACAGCTTCTTGTAAATCAGGGACCGTGAAGACCACCCGATCTAAGGAGTGCACAACAGTGGAATTTTTTCGATGGGGGGATTTACTCATGATGATACCTCTCTTGACCGCATGGATACTGGTGATAGCATTGCCTCAGAAGCCACTATCGAAGTTGAAAAAGTAAGGAAATCTATGCCTATTCACTCTTTGAATCATTTTTTCATTCGCTCCGAGAACCTTGAACTCACCAAAGAGTTTTACATGACTGTATTGGGTTTTGAAGTTATGGCAAGACCCGATTTTCCCTTCCCTGGCTATTGGCTAGGCATCAATGGCTCGATTCAGGTCCACTTGGGCCCGTCCAACATTCCCAACCGAGAAAAATACTACATCGGTACCGGCAGTGATGCCGCCAATGGCCAAACGGGCGTCATTGACCATGTGGCATTTCTGGCTGAAGAGCCTGAGACATTTGTAGAGCAGTTTCAAGAGAAAAATATCAGTTTCAGGCCTCGGTATTTCCCCGAGTCCAACCTTTACCAGCTGTTCATCAGAGACCCCAATGGCGTCATGATTGAGCTCAACTTTTTCAACATCACCCAAGCACCCGCCTGGAACGGCGAGGACTACTCCAAAATGGAACGTGTGACTGAGACACCCTCTTAACACTCAATTTTTTATATTTCCAGCACAAAACTAGGGTAAAAGCTGATACAGGATCTCATTCTGTCTCTTAGCATTGAACGGTAGTTCTTTTATTTATCTAGGAGACATTCATGGACAAGATGCGGCGCAAGGTATTAGAAACAGGTGGTGCAGGATTGCTTGCAGCAACGGTGCCAACCAGCATGGCTTTTGCTCAAAGTGCGCCTGTGAAGATAGGCATGAGCATGCCCCAAACAGGCGGACTTGGGGCTGGCGGGCAAGCAGCCCTCATTGGGCTTCGCATGTGGGTCGATGACGTTAACGCCAAAGGCGGCCTTTTGGGCCGAAAAGTTGATTTCATTGTTTATGACGATCAAAGCAATGGCGCCAACACCCCGGGCATCTACACAAAACTGCTGGATGTTGACAAAGTCGACATCCTCATTGCGCCCTACGCCACCAACCCAACAGCGCCTATCATGCCGCTGGTGAAAGAGCGCGGCAAGTTGCTCATGGGCAATTTCTCATTCCAAGTGAATGCCAAAGTCCAGCATGACATGTGGTTTAACAACGCCCCATGGAATGACGCCAAAGGCTGGTCCGAAGGCTTTTTGGAAGCTGGCAAAAATGCAGGCGCCAAATCAATTGCTATTTTCGCAGCAGATGCAGAGTTCCAGCAAAACTTGGCCAACGGTTGCCGTGAAGTTGTGAAAAATTCGGGCTGGAATCTTGTTTATGACCAAAACTATCCTGGCAACAACACTGACTTTTCATCCATCATTCGCTCAGTCAGAGCGGCCAGACCCGAAGCTGTTTTCGTAGCCTGCTACCCCAATGAAGCTGTCGCCATCATGCGTTCAGTCAATGAAATTGGACTGGGCTCACAGGTCCAAATTTTTGGCGGCGGCATGGTCGGCTTGCAATTTACCCCAATCATGCAAAGTCTGGGAAGTCTGCTCAATGGTGTTGTCAATTACAACTCCTATGTGCCAGGCATGAAGTTCCCTGGCATTGAAGACTTCTTCAAACGCTATACAGAACGCGCCATTGCAGCCAAAGTAGATCCGCTGGGCTTCTATTTGCCGCCTTTCAATTACGCCACAGGCCAAATGATTGAACAAGCTGTGAATGCCACCAAAACGTTTGACAACAAGCGTTTGGCCGAATACTTGCGCCGCAATGAAATTACCACCATCGTAGGCCCCATCAGCTTTGACAAAAATGGAGAGCGATCAAAACCAAGAATGGTTCAAGCTCAGTTTAGAAACATCAAAGACAATGACTGGGAGCAATTCAAGAACCCCGGCAAACAAATTGTGATTTGGCCTGCCTCAGAAAAACAAGGTGATGTCATTACGCCATTTGACCGAGCTAGAAAAGCAACTTAATTCTGTCATCAATCATTTTCAATCGGCGGGGCTTTTACAAAAGTCCTGCCTCTCTTTGTAGTATCTCAGATGATTCCACTTGATTTACTTTTCGAAGCAGTTCTGTTCGGAATTTTGCTTGGCTGTTTTTATGCTGCTGTCAGTTTAGGACTTTCAGTTGCTTTTGGATTGCTAGATGTTCCCTATGTGGCACACCCTGCTCTTCTCATTTTAGGTTCCTATTTCACTTTTCTGCTAAGTAAAACCGGCATCGATCCCATCATTTGCGGGCTCCTGCTGATGCCAGTGTTTTACGTCATCGGCATTGCACTTTATCGGTTTTATTACGAAACATTTGAGAGGCGCAGCTCCGATACAGGCGTGCGCGGTCTGGCATTTTTCTTTGGTATTGCCTTCATTATTGAGGTCTGCCTCATCTTGGTGTTTGGTGTTGATCAGCGCACCGTCAGCGCCACTTACATTGGCAGCAGTTTGGAAATTGGCGAATACCGTTTTCCGTATCGCATGTTGGTGGCCTTTGGCATTGCCATTTTTCTCACCACCCTGCTCACCTTGTACTTTTCCAAAACCTTCAATGGGCGCGCCATCAAAGCGGTGGGTCAAGACGAAGGTGCATTAAGACTGATGGGGGCCAATCCTGTCAAAATCAAACAATTGGCATTTGGCATTGCCACCGCAGTCAATGCACTGGCCGGCGCCATGCTCATCATTGTGGGCCCCGTTGAACCCGCCATGGACCGAATTTACATTGGCCGCACGTTCTGCGTGGTGGTGCTTGCCGGCTTGGGCAGCATGAGCGGCACTTTGGTCGCAGGACTGATTTTGGGCATTGCAGAGTCCGTCGTCATGATGACCTTGGGGGCCTCTTGGGCACCTGCAGTTTCTTTTGGTTTGTTGCTCTTAATGCTGGGCATTAGACCTCAAGGTCTGTTTGGAAGATAAGTACCCATGAAATACAGCATTTGCGCTCTTTTGACACTCCTGGCATTTCTAGTACTGTCCTTGATGAACGTCAACGAATACATTTTCTTTGCTGGCTTCGTCATCTTGCAATTTGTCGTGCTGGCAACCGCATGGAACATCTTGGGCGGCTACGCAGGTTATGTGAATTTTGGCGTACCTGCCTTCATTGCCGTTGGGGCCTATACCGCTGTTGTGCTTTTCAAATCGATTTCTGCGCCTTTGGTGGTGCAAATCATTGGCGGCGGCATTCTGGCGGGCTTGTTGGGTCTCATGGTAGGACTGCTCACCCTTAAATTGCGTGGCATCTTTTTCTCAATTGCCACTGTGGCAGTGGTCTTCATCTTAGAAACAGTGGTCATGAATTGGCGCTATGTGGGTGGTGCCACCGGCTTGCAACTGACCAGGCCGCCAGATCTTTGGATTTTTGACACTTATACCCGCATGCTGTTTTTTGTCATGGCGGTTTTGGCTGTCGGCTCTGTGTCGATTGCCCGTTATATCCAAGACTCATTTTTAGGCCGGGGTTTAAGGGCTGTGCGCGATTCAGAAGAAGCCGCAGAATGTTCGGGCGTTCCCACATTGAAAATCAAACTCATTGCTTGCACCATTTCTGGCGCACTCATGGGCGTCGCTGGCGCCCCCATGCCCATGTACCTCAGCTACATTGAGCCAACGGCTACTTTCAACCTCAACTACTCTATCTCCGCTTTAGGCATGCCCATCATTGGCGGTACCTCGCACTGGATTGGCCCCGTCATAGGTGCACTTCTATTGGCTACCATTCAGCAGGTTGTCACGGTCACAATTTCTAACGAACTGAATGTCTTGGTGGTGGGCGTTCTGTTGGTTTTATTTGTTGTTTTAGCACCCGATGGCATCTTAGGATTGATTAAAAAATGGAAACAATCCTCGAAGTAAATAACATCGTCAAACAGTTTGGTGGTTTCACTGCGCTCTCGGGCGTCAATGTGAAAGTTCACAAAGGCGAGCGGCTGGGCTTAATTGGGCCCAATGGATCGGGTAAAACCACGCTGATCAACTGTATCTCTGGTGCATTCACAGACTATGAGGGTGCCATTCACTTTAACGGTCAAGATATTTCTAAACTTAAAGCGCATGAAAGAACAAAGCGTGGAATAGCTCGCAGCTTTCAAATTCCACGTCCTTTCAGCAGCATGACCGTGATGGAAAATTTGTTGGTGCCTTTTGCTTTTGTGGGCGGTAAAGATGGCCCAGAGCAACAAGAGGAAGCCATGGCCATTTTGCGTGGCATGGGTTTGGCTGACAAAGCATTTGTGCAATCCAATCAATTGTCGCAGGTTGAATTGCGCAAAATGGAGCTGGCACGGGCCATGGCCGCCAAACCAAAACTGCTCATTTCAGATGAGGCCATGGCAGGCTTGTCCGGAAACGAAATCGATGAAGTCCTTGAAATTTTATTTGGCTTAAACAAGTTGGGCATCACCATCATCATGATTGAACACATCATGCAAGCGGTGATGAAATTTTCAGAACGTATCATTTGTTTAGATGCCGGCAAAATCATTTGCGAAGGCACTCCTGAAACCATTGTGAAAAACCCAGAAGTACAAAGGGCCTACCTTGGCGACTAAACTCATCATCGAAAATATCGACGCTGGTTATGGCGCTGTGCGTGCGTTGCATGGCGTGTCACTGACCATTGAAAATGGACAAACAGTGGCCTTGTTGGGCACCAACGGTAATGGCAAAAGTACCCTCATGAAATGTGTCATGGGCATGGTCAAACCCGATCAGGGCAGCATTCGATTGGAAATGGATGGCGCCACCCACGACCTCACCAAACTTTCTACAGAAGAAATTGTGAATTTGGGAGTCGCTTTAATTCCTGAAGGTCGAAGGCTGTTTCCCAAACTCACCGTCGAAGAAAATCTGTTGCTAGGTGCCTTTCGCGAAGCCTCACGCCCGCAAATTCCAGACAACATGGCTTTTTGCTATGAAGCGTTTCCAGTCTTGAAAGAGCGCAAGAACCAGTTGGCAGGCTCTATGTCTGGCGGACAGCAGCAGATGCTGGCAATTGCCCGAGCGCTCATGTCTTCACCCAAATTGCTCTTGGTGGACGAGCCCTCAGTGGGTCTTTCTCCTTTGTTGGTCTCTCAAACCATTAGCAAGCTGAAAGAGCTTAAAGAGAAATACAAACTCACCGTACTCATGGCCGAGCAAAATTTCAAGCAAGCCATGCGCATTGCAGACCACGGTCACATCATTGTGCACGGTGAAATTGTGTTCAATGGCGATGTCGACACACTCATGAGCAATGACCTGGTGAAGAGCTACTACCTTGGCGTTTCCAAATAAACACTGATTCTCAATGCTTCCATAGCTTGTTTGTGAAGAGGAATTTTCAATGAAGTCCCCAGAGTTTTTATACCTCAAAGCACAAACCATGGCTGATGTTTTTTCAGCTCTTCAAACGCATGGTGACTCTGCGCAGATATTGGCAGGTGGCCAAAGCCTTTTGGCCATGTTGAATTTGCGCATGGCCAATCCCAAGATACTCATCGACATCAGCGGCCTTGAATCACTCAAAGGCATTCAAAAAACTGGTGATGTTGTGCGCATTGGCGCCCTGACCACTCACCACGAGGTTCTTTCTTCCAGCATCGTGCAAACACATGTGCCTCTCCTTGCGCAGGCAGTGCCGTACGTGGCTCATTTGGCCATTCGGAACAAAGGCACCATGGGGGGCAGTTTGGCTTTGGGCGACCCTGCCGCTGAATACCCTGCTGTGGCTTTGGCATTGAATGCCACCCTTGTCATTCAAAGCGCAAGCGGTGAGCGACGGGTTAAGGCTACTGAATTTTTCATCAGCTTGTACCGCACAGCCGTGCTAGCTCATGAAGTGCTCATTGCGGTCGAGTTTCCCGTGGCCACTTCAAACCAACGTTTTGTGTTTTCAGAATTGGCCAGGCGCAAAGGCGATTACGCCATGGTCGGCATGGCCTTGGCAATCAGCTTAGAAGGACAAACCATTCGAGATGCTTCCTTGGCTTTCATGGCCATGGACGACAAGCCCATTCTGGCGCCTCACGCCATGAAAGCCATGGTGGGGCAACCCATCAACCAGCAGACTATCGCAGAAGCCCAAAAGGGTCTGGATGCAGACCTCCATCCAGCGGGCGATTTATTGGCCAACGCAGCCACCAAAAAACATTTGTCACGGGTTCTTTTGTCAAGGGCTTTGATGCAAGCGGGAGCGACACATGTCTGAAAATTGCATGCATGCAAAATTTACCGTCAACGGAGAAACTGTTGATGCCCAAGTGCCCGTTCGAATGCACTTGGTCGATTATTTGCGCGACGAACTGGGCCTCACGGGCTCGCACTTAGGTTGTGAACACGGGGTTTGCGGTGCCTGCCAAGTCATGGTTGACGGGCAAGTTGTGCGGGGGTGCCTGACTTTGGCCATTCAAGCAAATGGCACACATGTGCAAACCATTGAAGGCCTCACTGAAAGCCGTGAACTGCAACAATTGCAGGCTGCTTTTTTAGAGCACAACGCTTTTCAATGTGGCTTCTGTTCATCGGGCATGTTACTGACTGCCCTGGAAATTACCAAGTACCACAAGCAGGCCACGCGCGAAGAAATTCGAGAATTAATCTCTGGCAACTACTGCCGATGCACGGGCTATCAGGCCATCGTGAATGCCATTGAATCGGTCTTGGTCAAATCTTCTTCTGAATCAGGAGTCAAGGCATGAACGCACCCCACGAACTGCCGCTGCACGCTGAAGGTGTAGCGACTCAACACAATTATGTTGGCGAGAGTGTGCCGCGCTCAGGTGCCAAAAAATTACTGGAAGGACGCGGCACCTACTTAGATGACTTGCGCCTGCCCCGATTGGTGCATGTGGTGTTTTTCAGAAGCCCCCACGCCCACGCTAACATCAAACAATTGGATCTTTCTCAAGCTCGCAAACAACCGGGCGTAGTGGCGGTTTTTGACGGCCACGAAGTGGCCAAATTTTGCACCCCTTGGGTCGGTGTTTTAGGTCACCTCAAAGGCATTCGGTCGGCACCGCAGTACGCCATTGCCCCAGAAAGAGCCTGCTGGCAAGGCGAAGCAGTGGCAGCCGTTGTGGCCCAAACAAGACGTCAAGCAGAAGACGCGCTAGACCATGTGCTGGTTGACTGGGACCTCTTGCCCGTTGTGACCGACATGGAAGCCTCGCTTGCCGGCGACGTGGTCATTCACCCTGATTTGGGAGACAACAAATGCTTCAGCCGCGAACTGATAACCGAGAATTTTGAAGCAGAGTTTGCCAAGGCCGATGTGGTGGTGGAAAAGGTTTACGAATTCAGTCGACACACTGGCGTGACCAATGAACCGCGCGGCATTTTGGCAGACTACAACCCTGCCGAAAACTTGCTGACTGTTTACCAAGGCACACAAACACCCAACATGATGCAAGATATTTTTTCGCGTCATCTGGACATTCCTGAATCCAATGTGCGTGTCATTTGCAAAGATGTGGGCGGCTCGTTTGGCATCAAGGTCCACGTCTACCCCGATGAAATGGCAACCGCTGCCATATCAGTCATGCTCAAGCGCCCAGTTAAATTTTCAGCCGACAGAATTGAGTCGTTTCTAACCGACATCCACGCGCGAGAACACAAAGTCAAAATCAAACTGGCCTGCACCCACCAAGGCGACATCATTGCCTTTGACATGAACGATTTAACAGGCATAGGCCCCTACTCTGTCTACCCTCGCACCAGCGGCATTGAAGGCAATCAAGTGGTCAACCTGACGGGCGGCCCCTACAAGCACAAGCACTACAAAGCCAAATTGGATGTGGTCTTCACCAACAAGAATGTCACCTGTCAATACCGCGCAGTAGGCCATCCCATTGCCATGGCGGTCACGGAAGGCATTGTGGACGAAGCCGCCAGAAAAATTGGCATGGACCCTGCTGAATTCAGACGCAGAAATTTAATTGCAGACGACGCCTACCCCTACACCTTCCCTTCTGGCGTGAAGTTCGAAAAGCTGTCACACCACCAGTGCTTAGATCAGTTAATGACCCTGATGGACTACAAAGGCTTGCGTCAAGAGCAAACTAATTTGCGCGCCCAAGGTATTTACCGCGGCATAGGTTTGGCCGCCATGATTGAAGTCACCAACCCCTCCCCTGCTTTTTATGGCGTAGGCGGTGCACGCATCTCTGCGCAAGATGGCGCCACCATTCGACTCGATCCTGCAGGCATGGTCAATGTGCTGGTCAGTGTGACCGAGCAGGGGCAGGGAACAGAGGCCGTGTTTACACAAATTGCAGCCACAGCGGTGGGTGTCAAAGTTGAAAATGTTCGAGTCATCACTGGCGACACGGCCATCACACCTTATGGCGGTGGCACCTGGGCTTCAAGGGGCGCAGGCATTGGCGGCGAAGCGGTGTTGCAAGCCGGCAAGGTTTTGCGCAAACACATTTTGGATGTGGCTGCCGCCATCTTGAAGGTGGAAGCTGCCACCCTCGATTTGGTCAACGGCGTGGTGGTAGACAAATTCAGTGGACAAGAACAAATGCCTTTGAGCGAAGTGGGACGCGTGGCCTATTTCAGGCCCGACACATTGCCCATGAATTTCCAATCAGAGCTCACCGTGACGCGGCACTACACACCGCGTGAATATGGTTTTACATTCACCAATGGCATTCAAGCCTCGTATGTCGAAGTCGACACAGAAACCGGCTTTGTCAAACTGCTCAAGCACTGGTGCGTTGAAGACTGCGGCACCATCATCAACCCCATGCTGGTCGATGAGCAAATTCGCGGCGGTATTGTTCAAGGCATTGGCGGCGCCATGTTTGAAGAATGCATGTACAGCGAAGATGGCCAACTGCTCAATGGCTCTATGGCAGACTATTTGGTGCCCATGGCAGGCGAGATGCCCGACATGGTCATTGGGCATGTGCAAACCCCCACTAAAACCTCAGAGCTTGGCGCCAAAGGTGCCGGCGAAGCAGGCACAGCGGGTGCACCTGCCGCAGTAATGAATGCCATCAACGATGCCCTGGCACCGCTCAATGCCAACGTCAGTGTGCAGCCATTTACACCACAGCGCGTGTTGGCTGCACTTGGCAAAATTTAAAACGACTTAAGGCTCTCCCGCCATTCGTTCCAAGACGGCATACACCGCGGCTGTGTCGTCTAGAGCATGGCCTTGCGACATGGCAGCGTTGTAAATAGGAATGCAGGCAGCAAACAAAGGTGCGGGCACTTTCAAATCGTCAAGCGCTTGGTAAATGATGGACATGTCTTTTTGCCAAACTTCATTTTTCATGGTGGCTTGGCTCCAGGTTTTGGCAACCATCATGGGGCCACGCACTTGGAACATGCGGGAACTGCCAGCGCCATCGCCAATGATGCTGACCAAGCTTTTGGTGTCTAGGCCCAGTTTCTTGCCAAACAAGATGCCCTCAGCAGCAGCCACGTTGTGAATGGCCACCAACAGATTGGCCACCAGCTTCATCTTCATGCCATTGCCAAACTCACCCACGTTGTAGTTTGTGCGCGAGAAGCCATCAAAAATGGCGCTGAATGATTTCACATCTTTGGCATCGCCACTGGCGTAAATGCTCAAATCTTTGGTTTTGGCTTGAGCCCCAGTGCCAGACAAAGGCGCATCGATCATGTGAATACCGCCCGCCAACAAAATGTCACGTGCCGCCATTTTGTCGTTCAAGGTCAGGGTGCTGGTCTCCATCAAAATAGGCGTGCCTTTGATTCTGAGAACGCGCTTTGATTCGCACAGTGCATGACAAACATGCATCAAAGCTTTGCTAGAAGGCAATGAGCTGATGATTTTCAAAGAGTGTTGCAAGAGGGTCGATGGGTCTGCATGAACCTCAGACAACAGGGGTTTCATTTTTTTACGCGTGGGTGCACTCAAATCAACACCATGCACATCAAACCCAGACTTTTGCAGGTTTGATGAAATAGACGAGCCCATGATGCCCAAGCCAATCACACCCACCTTTATTTTTGCTTTGGGTTTGGTTTTTTCATTGTTCATTTTGTGTTTCCCCTCATTTAAAAGCAGCACTTGCAGGCACTTGCGACGCATACCACTGCGCTATTTTTTCACCCGTCATGATTTGTACTTCTGGCTTGGCCAGCACGGCATCTAGCAACTTCTCAAAGGCATCGATGCGGTGTGGCACGCCCGTGATGTAAGGGTGCACGCTAATGGCCATCATGCGGGGAATGGTGGCGGCGTCACGCCACAAGCGGTCAAGTTGCAACACACCGCGGTGGTACATTTCCTCGCTTCGATGGTTCTGAAGCGCCATCATGGGAATGTCATTCAACTCCACCGTATAAGGCACAGCAAGCACTGGTTTGGGTTTGGCATGTAGCCAAGTGGGCAGATCATCTAGCACCCAATTGGCAACGTAAGAGATGCCTGCTGCAGACAAATAGTCCAAGGTGTCGTCTGTTTCAGTCAAGCCTGGGCTCTCCCAACCCACGGGGGCTTTGCCCGTGAAGTTCTTGATGGACTGCATAGTTTGATCTATGGCTTTGACCTGATCTTCCACCTTGTGCATGGGCCCCTGAACATAGCCATGGCCCATAAACTCCCAATCGGCTTTCAGGGCAGCTTGCGCAACGCTGGGATATGACTCGCATACAATACCGTTGACGGCCATGGTGGGCGTAATGCCGCGCTTTTGCAGCGCATCAAAAATTCTCCAAAATCCAACGCGCATGCCGTACTCATGCCAAGACCAATTGGCCAAATCTGGCAGCAACGGCTGCCCCATGGGTGGCGACAAGACAGAACGTGGCATGGCACGCTCGATGGACCAATGCTCTACATTGACAATGATCCAAACCAACATGCGATTGCCATCAGGCAATTGCAAAGCAGGTCTGTCTACAATGGCTTGAAAGGGGGCACGATCACTGAGTAATTTATTCTGCATGGTCAACTCTGTCTCCCAAAATTAGATAACGCTTAATTTTGCACTCAAGACCCGCAAATTCTGTTAAATTTTTAAAACTTTAAAGTGCAAGGGCCATCCATGTTTTACGGCGAAATTGAAGGCAGCGGGTTCCAAGTCATCGAACCAGAATTTGCAGCCTGTTTTGTGGGCCATGCGCGCGTTGAAAGGCTATGGACAGGCGCTCGTTGGTCCGAAGGGCCAGCTTGGTTTGGTGGCGGTCGCTATTTGTTATGGTCCGATTTGCCCAATAACCGAATCATGCGCTATGACGACACCGACGGCTCGGTGTCTGTGTATCGCCAATCCTCAGGCTATGCCAACGGCAACACGGTAGACCAACAAGGCCGTTTGATCACCTGCGAGCACTACAACCGACGGGTTACCCGCACCGAGCACAACGGCAGCATCACGGTGCTGGCCGACACCTTCAATGGCAAGCGTTTGAACTCCCCCAACGATGTGGTGGTCAAATCTGATCATTCCATTTGGTTCACCGACCCCGACTACGGCATCATTGCCGACTACGAGGGTCAAATAGACACCATGGAACAAGACGGTTGCCATGTCTACCGGATTGACCCACACAGCTTAGAAGTCACCCAAGTCGCCCATGACTTTGACCATCCCAATGGCTTGGCGTTTTCCACGAATGAAAAACACTTGTTCATTGCCGACAGCGGCGGCACCGAGGGTCACAACCGACCCAAGCACATTCGCCGCTTCGAGGTAGACGCCTCGGGGAAAACCCTAGGTTCCTCCACCGTTTTTGCCGAATGTCCGGCTGGTTTCTTTGATGGCTTTCGAATCGATCAACAAGACAGGCTATGGACCAGCTGCGCGGATGGCGTGATTTGCTACAGACAAGATGGGCGACTGATTGGTAAAATCAAAATACCTGAAATGGTAGCCAACCTCACTTTTGGCGGTGTTCAACGCAATCGACTGTTCATTTGCGGAACCACATCGCTTTATGCGGTCTATCTCAAGGTCAACGGATAAGGGATAAGGGATAAGGCACAACCATGAATCTACGCGTCATTTCTACACCCGCTCAAGCTGTTCAGAGTGCACCCGTGCTCACGGCCTTAGAAGCC
>SHXD01000040.1 GCA_009693505.1 Limnohabitans sp. | reverse complement strand
AAAAGAGTAGCGAACATATGAAAAAAGATAAACCGCTCGTTAGTTTTGAAGAACTAAATGCTTTGATTGGGGAATGGGGTGAAACAGCTCATCGGCATGTTGACAGGTTTTTCCCAATACGCTTTTGGTTTATCGCAATGGTTGCGCTTTTTTACGGTTTGGCTATTTTGTTTTGGCCAAATGAATATGCTTTAAAACTTTCCAATGATCCAGTAGAAGTTGCTAGGTTAACAAAATTTCTATACTTCAGAGGTTGGTTTTTAATTTGTGCGATATTAATAGCATGTTATTCGTACTTAAATAACTGGTATGCCAGCGTTGTTCTTTTCTGTATGTTCTTGACAGCGTCAGTGAACTTCGTTTTTGACTTGTTCAACTTGTACGATGCGAAATTAGCAACCCCCACACCTTTATTGACTGCTGTGTTATTGCTGCGAATATTTCTCTTGTTGTTGCTCTTTGTCAGTGTCAAAAACATATCTAGAATTCCAGAAAAAAAAGACAGGATGAACATCTTTTTGCCATTCAGCAAGAGAGTGTTGCCGCCGACCGAAAATTAACAACCTAAAGGCGCGAGTGCCGATCCAAAATTGACAGGGGTGTTCAACTGTACTGTCCTAAGTCAGCTTGTGTGAGACAAATATCGGTACTTGATTAAAGGAGGGTTTTGGTTCATCTTTCAACTTAAGGAGTGAAGATGAAATTGAAATCTAATCTACCCAAGGCCACTGCAGAGCAGGTGGTCAAAGAAAAAGGTATCCATTCTGAAACCAGAAGATCCGTAAAATGCGCTCTATGCCTAATTTTTTGCCTCATGTTGAAATTGAATCTGGTCCAAATCCGACAGCTGCCGTTATTTGGTTGCATGGGCTTGGAGCCGACGGGAATGATTTTGCAGCTGTTGTGCCACAGCTCCAATTAAGTGGCTGCCAAGCCATTCGATTTGTATTTCCTCATGCTCCCATCATGCCGGTCACCATCAATGGTGGCTATGAGATGCCCGCTTGGTATGACATTTTGGGGGCCAACTTACTAAGTCAACAAGACGCGGTTGGCATCAAGCGCTCAGAACACGCCATTGCCGCCCTGATAGATCGAGAGCTTGATCGAGGTATTGCTCTTCAAAATGTTGTTCTTGCCGGGTTTTCGCAAGGCTGTGCAATGGCTTTGCATACAGGATTGCGGTACAAGCAAAAATTGGCTGGCATTGTTGCATTGTCTGGTTATTTGCCTTTGGCTGATAGCTTGGTGCACGAACGCAGCCAAGCAAATGCAAATACACCCATATTCATGGCGCATGGAACTCAAGATCCTGTTGTCGTGATGGACAGAGGCGAAGTGTCTAAAAATACTCTGATTGCCTTGGGTTATCCAGTTCAATGGAGAACCTATGCCATGGCACATTCAGTGCATCCAGAAGAATTAGCCGATATTTCGAAATTTTTAAAAGAAGTTTTGGCATCTTAATTAGGTAGGCAGATGTAGCAATACTTCAAGCCTGCCAATAATTGATAACTCACCATTTTCAACGCTAGATGTTCCTTAATCGGGCGCTGATACCGCTGTTCAATACCTCACCAATTAATGCAGGTGCGTGAAAAAGGAATGAAGACTACGTGAAACAAGCAGCAGCCTTGGGAATACGGAAGTCTCACTGGTGGAGAGTTGGTGTTGTCTGCGATCAAGCCTAAATAGGTTTAATCAACTCCTCCCACATAAAAGCTAACTTGCGAATAAGTCGTTCAAATCGACATCCAATTGGTTGGCGAGTTTGAGAAGAATTTCAATTGAGGGGCTCGTCACCGCCCGCTCTATCTTGCTTACAACCGTTCTGTCCACCCGTCAAGGCGAACTCCCTCGAATTGTCCCTTTGCCAAATGGCGGTCATATGTTCTGCCAGATGGAAGAGTAGTGCGTTGATATGCTAAATCGCTGAAAGCGCACTTCTCGCAGTTAAAAGCCTTAATTGAGCCTCTGTAGGCACATTTGAGAGAAGTTCCACTGTAAGGGTCGCACCTATGCACTCAATTTTCAGCGATAGCGCAGCTTCATCAGCAAAATCATCAACGCCAAACTGGTGGTGATAATGTTGGCAATGATGATGGGCCAGGCCTCCATCAAGATGCCGTAAACCAACCAAAGCGCCACGCCCGCCGTGAACAAGCTGTACATGCTCAGCGAAATGCCGCTCACATCGCGGGTGCGGAAAGTGTGCCAGGCCTGCGGCAAAAAGCTGGCGGTGGTCAAGATGGCGGCCACAGAGCCGACCCAGTCGATGAGGTTCATGGTGTGCGGGTACGTTGTTGGGGCGCTGGCGTGGCTTCAAATAATTCGAGAACAAAGGAAGGGTCTAAATCCAATTGCCGAAAGATTGGAGCCATTTCGGATTCTTGCTTCAGACGAACCAAAACCCTCCTTTAATCAAGTACCCCTATTTGTCTCACACACGCTGACGTCGGACAGGTTGTCAATGTAACTTGTTGGTACTCCTTATGCAATTAATCTTTGATTTACCAATGAAAAAGGCCGCTAAGTGTTGATCCTTAGCGGCCTTTAAACTTGCATCTGGTGGAGCTGGCGGGAATTGAACCCGCGTCCACAAGCCATTTTCGTACAGTTCTACATGTGTAGTCGTCTGATTTGAGTCTCATCAAATTCATCGCGCAGCGACACGCTATGAACCCAACCAGCATCCTATTTTCTCGCGCCACATCAAGGTGCCCGATGTGACGCCAGCCCATATGTTTTACCTTGCAGCCTGGAAGTTTTAGGTTTTAACGCCTAAAGCCCCCTTGCCCAGCCTATCGGCCAACTGTTGCAAGGCTCACCGGATTAAGCGGCGAGTGCGAAACGTTCGTCGTTTGCAGTTAGTTTTTTTTCTGCTGTTTTACGAGGATCAGAACCTCGACATGCCCTGCCACGCGTCCGAACCCATGTCGAAACCAGTGCAGCCCCAAGATTCATATTTTAGGCCTGTTCTGCAAATTGCAAGCGGCAATTCGCAGGCAATGGTTGCTTATTTGCAAATGCTCAGAGAAATAGACCTTAACTCAGACCTTCAACCCGGCCATAACGCACCATGGTGCTGCCCACCGTGAAGCGTTTGCTGCGCGTGGGCATGATCAACACGGCCATGTCATAGGGCGTGCACACGGCGTGGCCCGCATCCTCAGCCAAGGCCGTGCCTGATTTCTCAATCACTTCCAAGCCGTTGTAAACGGCTAGCCATTGGAAGTCGAGCGACTTGGCTGCATAACCCTCTGTCACTTGCACCACTTTTTGTTCAACGGGTGGCAAGCTGCAACGCGATTCTGCCCATTCGGCTGAAGTTACACCAGTGACTTTCAAAAACTTCAAGCTAGTTTCGCGGGCAATTTGTTCGCAAGCTTTTTCCCAATGCTGACCGGCTTCTAGCAAGATGGCAGTATTGTGTTTGCTTGGATCGCCAAAGGCGGCGCGTTCAATCATGCGCAGGCCATTGACGTGACCTGTGTCCATCATGAGCCATTCGGGCAGGCCAATTTTGGCGGCTAAATTAATGGATTTCTGACCCCCTTTGGGGCGAACACCGCACACCATGAGAGGCGCACTGGGCGCGCTCATGGAATGCAAATCGAGCAAGTAGTCGGCGGTGTCAATGTAGTCCACCAACTCGCGCGCGCGGCGCAACTCAACGGAGTCGCGTGGGCCCTTCAAAACTTCATCGGACCATACGCGGTTGAAGTCTTCTTCCACATACCGGTTGCCATCGGGGTTGGCCGGATCCCACATGTGATAGGCGGCCACATTGGCAAAGATGAAGGACACCACACCGCTGGTGGGTTGGAAGTTTTGTTTGAACAAATAGTCAAGCGTAATGGCGCCACTCAGTTCATTGCCGTGCGTTAAGGCTTGGACAATGACATGCGGTCCTGGTTTTCCTGAGTCCATTCGAGTGACATAGTCAATGCCCACATTGCTGGCGCGGTAAGCGCTAATGTCAGGGGCCGTTAACTCGACTTGAAAAGGGGACGCAGTTGTTTCAGTAGAGGTGGTCATATTTTGTGTTTGGAAAAATCGGCAAGCAAGGCTGTGAGCGCAATAAGATCTTGATTTAATTTCTCGTAGTCTGGCCCTTTGCCTCGGCCAGAATCATCGGTGTACAAGCGCTTATTCAGCTCGATTTGCAGGCTGTGTTTGCCTTGCATGGGGTTAGAAAATGCCCGCACCAGTTCAACACCTTTGAAGGGGTCGTTGATTTTGACGTCGTAGCCACATTGCTGCATGAAATCTTTCACCAAGTGCGTGAACTCGGCAGAGCAGGTGGTGCCGTCGCGGTCGCCTAAAACCACATCGGCACGCGCAATGCCAGCGCCGCCTTCACCCATCTTGCCGCTGACAGCATTCATGGAGTGACAGTTGATGTGATAGCACACACCAAATTGTTGGTGATGCTCGTTGATCAAGTTTTGCAACTGTGATTGATAAGGCAGTGCATATCGCTGAATGCGTTGGTGCACTTCCTCAACAGACAGTTTGCGGTTGTAGATGGGTCGTCCGTCGTCTAAGGTGCGCCAAATGAGAGATTTGCCAATTTGGGCTTTGCCACTGGGCACATAGGCGTGGGGCCACTCGCCTTCAATCATGGCCAGGTCGACATCGCCCACGTGTCTGTTGGGGTCGATGTAGGTGCGGGCAAACTCAGCCAAAAGCAAATGCGCGCCATGGTCTGGGGCATGGGCCCACAAGGCATCGATGAAGACATCTTCACCATCGCGCAGATCTTCTAAGGGCAACGCGGCATTGAAGTCGTTGGGGAAAATAGGGCTTGAATGCGGAGAATCCATGACCAAGGGCACGGCCTGCTTGGGTTTTAAGAGGGTATAAGCCTTGGTTCTTTGTTTGTTCATAAATTATTTTTTGGCACCTGCCTTGGCGTCGCCCTTGCCATCACCTTTACCATCACCTTTACCATCACCCTTTGCTGAAGCACCGCCTTCCTTCACTTTGACGACCTTGCACTTTTTGTACGCAGTTTCCTTAGCGGTGGCTGGAATGTCCTCACAAATTCTTTCTACTTTGTAGGCCCAAGCACTGCTGGCCATGGCCAAGCTGACCAATAAAGCACTTACAACGGCAAATCGAAGAGCGGTGAAAATAGGCTGAAACATGATTGAAAATGAGATGATGTGTGACAGAACAAAGCCATTGTCGTTCTCTGGCATGGTTGAATTATCTGAAAGAAGAATCAAATGTCAAATTTGATCCGTTGGCCTTTGGCTGCTTTGGCGGTTTGGGGAGGAGTTTGGTACCTCTATCTGTTCCTGCTTGAACAGGGGGTTCACTCTTCCGTGGCCATGCTTTTTGCAACAAGCGCTGGCGTCATTGCCGCTGCCGCTGCTTGGCACAAAGGTTTCTCTCAAGCCAGAACAGCGGCCTTGGCCATGGGATTCCCTGTGTCTTTTTGGCTCACGGGTATGGCCAGCGTGCCTGCCTGGGTATGGCTGTTGCCCTTGATTTTGATCATCTGGATCTACCCCATGCACGCTTGGCGCGATGCCCCCGTGTTTCCAACCCCCTTGAATGCATTGCGAGAAGTGCCGCGCTGGGCGATCTTGCCCGCGCAAGCCAAGATTTTGGATGCAGGTTGTGGTGCAGGCGATGGCCTGAAGGCTTTGCGACTGGCATATGTGAATGCACAGTGGATTGGCATTGAATTCAGCCGCCCTTTAAGTTGGTTGGCCAAGTTTCGTTGCCCCTGGGCCGAGGTGCGTTGCGGTGATATTTGGGAGGACCATTGGGGCGCCTACGACATGGTGTATTTGTTTCAGCGGCCCGAAACCATGCCTCGTGCAGTAGAGAAAGCCAAAGCAGAAATGAAACCCGGTGCTTGGTTGGTGAGTTTGGAGTTTGAGGCGGCAGAGCTTAAAGCTTCTGCAGTCACTGATGCAAGCCCCAATCGGCCTGTGTGGCTTTATCAGGCGCCCTTTACGGGTCAATCCCCAGTGAAACTTTAGGGCTTCAGACTATCATCTTCGAATTCATTCAATTCGGAGATTTTCATGCTCAAACCCGGCCTCATGATGGACCGTCCCTTGCTCTTGTCGGGCATTTTGGATCACGCGGCTGCGCAGTTTGGCGGGCAAGAAGTTGTCTCTCGTGAAACACATGGCCCTTTGTTTCGCTACACCTATGCCGATTGTGCAAAGCACTCACGCAAACTGGCCAACGCACTGAAGGGGCTGAATTTAAAAGAGGGCAGTGTGGTGGGCTCCATTGCCTGGAACAACCACCGTCACCTCGAAGCTTATTACGCTGTATCGGGCAGCGGCATGGTCATGCACACCTGCAATCCGCGCCTGCATCCCCAACAACTCATCTACATCATTAACCACGCCGAAGACGAAGTGGTTTTGTTCGACATCACCTTTGCGCCTTTGATCAAAGGCATTGCGGCGCATTGCCCCAAAGTGCGTGCATGGGTTTGTCTGACTGAGCGTGCGCACATGCCTGAAATTGAAGGCGTGTCCAATGTGCTCTGCTACGACGAACTGATTGCTTCTGCCAGCGATGTGTTTGCGTGGCCCGATTTTGACGAGCGCTCTGCCGCGGCCATTTGCTATACCTCAGGCACCACCGGCAATCCCAAAGGCGCCATGTATTCGCACCGCGCCATTGTGATTAACGCACTGTCTGGTTGCTTGCCAAGTATTCTGAATTTATCGCCCGAAGAAGCCATTCTGCCTGTGGTGCCCATGTTCCATATCAACGCGTGGTGCATTCCTTATGCGGCGCCCATTGCTGGCGCCAAATTGGTCTTGCCGGGCCCTAAGCTGGATGGCGCCAGTTTGTACGAACTCATTGAAGCCGAAAAAGTCACCATCAGTGCCGGTGTGCCCACCATTTGGATGGCGCTCATCCAGCACCTTGAACAAAACAAATTGCGTTTCAGTACCATGAGGCGTACGGCTGCAGGGGGCTCGGCCATGCCCACAGCCTTGATTGCCAAATTCAGCGATGACTACGATGTCGAAGTGCGCCATGGTTGGGGCATGACCGAGACCACAGCAGTGGCCACCATGAGCAGCATGATGCCTGAGCAAAGGGCTATGCCTGCTGCTGATCGTCACGCATTGGTTGGCAAGCAAGGTCGTTCTGTGTTTGGTGTCGACATCAAAGTGGTAGACGAAGAAGGCAACACTATGCCACGCGATGGCACCTCACAAGGCGAACTCATGGTGCGCGGTCAGTGGATTATTTCGGGCTATTACAAAGGCGACAAGTCACCTTTGGTGGATGGCTGGTTTCCCACGGGCGACATTGCCACCATCGATGCACTAGGCGTGATGCAAATTCGCGATCGCACCAAGGACGTGATTAAAACAGGTGGTGAGTGGATCAGCTCGATTGATTTAGAAAATGCAGCCGTTGCTCACCCTGCAGTGGCCATGGCGGCCGTGATTGGCGTGAAGCATCCCAAGTGGGATGAGCGTCCGTTGATGTTTGTGGTGCGCAAACCTGGGCAGGTGGTTGAGAAAGAAGAAATCTTGTCTTTCCTCGAAAGCCGTGTGGCCAAGTGGTGGGTGCCAGACGATGTGATCTTCTTGGAATCCTTGCCAGTGGGCGGCACAGGCAAGGTTCAAAAAGGTGATCTGCGTAAAACTTATGGTGGCGTGTTCAGTTAAACACCTGAGTGTCTCAATGGCTTGACTTTTGCCAAGCCAATACAAATTGCCGTTGTGCTTCAGTCTCTGGTGTATGCGGCTCTTCAAAGCGTTTGTCCATGGACTGCCACTTTTGCAACAGCAGTGCTAAAGCCTGCTCGCCATCTAGGCCTTGCTCAGTAAGCCATGTAGCCGCCACAGTGCCTGTTCTGCCAATGCCCCCTTTGCAATGCACATAGACCTTGCCGCCTTGGTCGAGTGCAGATTGAATGCTTTGCAAAATGCTTTGCATTTGCAGTGGGCTGGGTACACCAAAATCAGTTATTGAGTGGTTGATTCGAACAGCGCCAGCTAGCGGTTGGTAGGGCTTGACTGTGTCGGCAGGCGATGTGAGATCAATGAAGTGTGTAATACCCTCTAACGCGAAGAGCTGCAATTTTTCAGGCAATTTCTTATCGCCATCCTTCGCGGGGTGTTCACCCGCCAACACACGGCCTGCCCATAGCCAATAAGTATTGCCATGAGGGCGGGGCAGTGCATCTCCACGCGGGTCTAAAAAAGAAAGCCCGCCAGCAGGGCCAGCGGGCTTTAAGTTCGGGGTCATTAGTGTGCCAGAATTTTGGACAAGAAATCTTGTGTGCGTTCGTTCTTGGGGTTAGCAAAGAACTCGGCGGCAGTGTTTTGCTCCACAATTTGGCCTTCGTCCATGAATATCACGCGGTCGGCCACAGAACGGGCAAAACCCATTTCGTGCGTGACACAAATCATGGTGATACCTTGGTTGGCCAACTCCACCATGACATCGAGCACTTCGTTGATCATCTCGGGGTCAAGCGCTGAAGTGGGCTCATCGAACAACATGATTTTGGGCGTGAGGCACAGTGAGCGCGCAATGGCCACGCGTTGCTGCTGACCGCCAGACAATTGCAACGGGTACTTGAGCGCTTGCTCGGCAATGCGCACACGCTTGAGTTGTTGCATGGCACGCTCTTCGGCCTCAGCCTTGGGCATGTTGCCCACCCACATGGGGGCCAGTGTGAGGTTTTCCAACACGGTCAGGTGCGGGAATAAATTGAACTGCTGGAACACCATGCCCACTTGACGGCGCACAGATTCAATCGTTTTGACATCGTCTGTGAGCTCTGTGCCGTCTACCTTGAGTACACCCGACTGGTGCTCTTCAAGGCGATTGACGCAGCGAATAAGCGTGCTTTTGCCAGAGCCTGAAGGACCGCACACCACAATGCGCTCGCCCTTGGCCACAGACAAATCAATGTCGCGCAACACATGGAACTCGCCGAACCATTTGTTGACTTTAGAAAATTCGATGATGGGACTTGAGGTGCTCACTTCACTGTCTCCGTGTTCCAGTATTCAGATGAGATTCCAGCCATTGGCTGTAGCGTGACATGGCAAAGCATGCAATGAAATAAATGCCAGCCACAAAGAGCTGACCTTCAATAAAGAACTTGCGCCAATCGGCATCGCCCAGTGCCAATTGCACGGCACCTGTGAGGTCGTACAAGCTCACAATGGTGACCAGAGACGTGTCCTTAAAGGCGCCAATGAAGGTGTTCACAATGGCGGGTACGACCAAGCGCAAAGCTTGTGGCAACACAATCTTGCGTTGAATTTGCCAGTAAGTCATACCCAAAGAATGAGCGGCTTCCACTTGACCCTTGGGCAGTGCCTGTAAACCGCCTCGAATCGTTTCCGCTAGGTAAGCAGCGGTGAACAAAGTCATGCCAATCAGTACGCGGACCAGCACATCAATTTTGGTACCTTGCGGCATGAACAATGGCAAGATGAAAGATGCCATGAACAGCACAGAAATAAGCGGTACGCCACGCACAAACTCAACAAAGATGACGCACAAAGTTCGAATAGCAGGCAGATTGGACTGCCTGCCAAGCGCCAATAAAATGGCCAAAGGAAATGCAAGCACCAAGCTCACACTGGCCAACAGCAAGGTGAGAGGCAAGCCACCCCAGCGATCTGTTTCAACAGGTGTCAGGCCAGCAAACCCGCCAAACATGAGCGCAAAGAAAAAAGCATAGACCGCCACCCAAGCAACAACCAGGGCAGGCCGCCAAAATGTTTTCAAACAAGAGACCACCAATAAAAAGACCACTGCGGCACTGGCAACCAAGGGGCGCCATTGTTCTTCAAAAGGGTAGCGTCCAAACAAAATGAGGCGGCCTTTTTCGGCGACAACGCCCCAGCAGGCACCTAAGCCGTAAGCTGCCCGGCAAGCTGCGTTGTCGGCATTGGGAATGGCATACCAGATGGTCCAATTGAAAATGGGCGGAATAGCCCAAACCAACATCGCCACAAAAACGATCGTCAACAAGCTGTTAACAGGACCGTCGAAAAAACCACGCTGAATCCAAGCCATGAGCCCCGTTTCATTGACAGGCGGACGACGCGCTGCGATAGGCTCGAAATGTTGTTGGTAACCGGTGCTGCTCATCATCGGTCCTTAATGCGCATACGGCGATTGTAAATGTTCATGAGGGCCGAGGTGATCAAACTCAAACTCAAATAAATCAACATGACCAATGCAATGCATTCGATGGCACGACCTGTTTGATTCAAGGCCGTAGAACTGATGGAGACTAAATCTGGATAGCCAACAGCCACAGCCAAGGACGAGTTTTTGATCAAATTGAGGTACTGACTGGTCAGTGGTGGAATGATCACACGCATGGCTTGCGGCAACTGAATGAGACGCAACTCTTGGGTGCGCTTCAAGCCTAAAGCCACTGCCGCTTCGTGTTGACCAAACGACACAGACTGAATGCCCGCACGAACCACTTCTGCAATATAACCAGAGGTGTAGACCGTGAGTCCAACCAGCAAGGTGAGGTATTCGGGTGTGACAGAGCCACCGCCCACCACATTGATTTCTGTAATTTCAGGTGTGTCAAGTTCACTAGGGAAACCACCTGCCAACCAGCCAATGACGCCGCACACAATGAACAAACTCAAGCCAGGTAAAAAGCTGGGCTTGGTATGACCGGTAGCTTCAAAATGTTGTGTCACGTGACGTGACCAAAATTTCCAAGCACCGATGCCCACACACAAACCAATGAGCGTGCCCCAGTGCCCTGGTTCCCAAACGGGCAGAGGGTATTGCAAACCATTTTTGCTGAAGAACACCCCTGCAAGAGGTTTTAAAGGCTCTTCAATGGGCGGCAACAACTCGGTCATGGCAAAGTACCACATGAACAGTTGCAACAGCAAAGGGATGTTGCGGGTAATCTCAACATAGCTTGCGCACAAGGATTTGACCAAGGTATTTTGAGTCAGGCGGCCAATACCGATCAATGTGCCCAATACGGTGGCCAAGACCAATCCGACCAAGGCAACGCGCAGTGTGTTGCTCAAGCCGACCAAGTAAGCAACGATGTAATTTTGTGACGAGTCAAATTCAATCAGACTCTCGCCAATGCCAAATCCGGCAGGCTGTAAGAAAAAATCAAAACCACTTTGAATGCCCCGCGCGCGCATGTTGGCGAACGTGTTGGACATCAAGTAGCCCACGGCAATGGCCAATCCCACAATGGCTAGGATTTGATAAACCAGTCCGCGAAAGGCTTGGCTGCGCCAAGACCACTGTCGTTTGGGAGGAGGAGGGGTACTCATGAGAATAAACCGGCCCGCACGAGGCGGGCCGGAAGTCTTTGTGAAAAGCCGAAATTAACGTACTGGAGGTGCGTACATCAAGCCGCCTTTGTTCCACTGGTTATTCAAACCACGTGGCAATTTCAAAGTGGAATTAGGACCGACATTGCGCTCAAACATTTCGCCATAGTTGCCTACAGCTTTAATGGCGCGGTAAGCCCACTCTTTGTCCAAGCCGAGCAATTTGCCGGTGTCTTCAGACGTACCCAAGATACGCATAACGACGGGATCGGTGCTGCTGGATTTCATTTGGTCCACATTGGATTGTGTGATGCCATACTCTTCAGCTTCGATCAAAACGTAAGCCACCCATTTCACAATGGCTAAGAACTCGTCGTCACCACGGCGCACGCTTGGGCCAAGGGGTTCTTTAGAGATCAACTCTGGGAGGATCAGGTGATCATCAGGGTTGGTCGCTTCTTTGTTGCGCACAGAAGCCAAACCAGAGGCGTCTGTGGTGTAAGCCTGGCAACGGCCTGAGAAGTAGGCTTTGTTGGTGGCTTCTTGTGTGTCAAACACCACGGGCTTGATGTTGAGCTTCATGACCTTGGAGTAGTCATTCAAGTTCTTTTCAGTGGTGGTGCCTGATTGCACGCACACTGTGGCGCCTTTAAGCTTGGTAGCGCTGGTAATTTTTGACTTTTTAGGAACCATGAAGCCTTGGCCGTCATAGTAAGTCACGCCAGTGAAGTGCAAGCCCAAAGAGGCATCGCGGCTCAAAGTCCAAGTGGTGTTGCGTGACAACATGTCAATTTCACCGGCTTGCAAAACAGCAAAACGCTGAGCAGCGTTCAGGGGTGTGTATTTCACTTTGAGGGAATCGTTTAAAAGCGTTGCAGCCACTGCGCGGCAAACATCTACATCCAGACCTGCCCAAACGCCTTGGCTGTCAGCAGCTGAAAAGCCAGGCAAGCTGGGGTTCACACCGCAGTTTAAAGTGCCGCGTGCTTTGATGGCATCAATTGTTTTGCCAGCAAAAGCAGGCGTGGCCAATGAGCCGAGCAGTGCCAAAGCGGCAGTTGCCAGCAAAGGGCGCTGGATTAGTTTTCGAATTGATTTCATGGATTGGCTCCAAAATAAAGAAAGGTGTATTTTGCATGAAAAAAAGCTGATAAAACCGCGGGTAATTGCTGACCTCTTAATTTGAAAAACATCAATAGCCCCAAAAATGGGCGGGTTTTAAGGACTCGCCCCAAGTAAGTGCAGTGGCTAGCTCTAAATGGACAGATCTTTCAGTGCCGCTTCAATGTGTGCTTCAAACAGAACTGGGCGACCTATTGCTTTTGCATTGAGAAGCGCAAGTTTGACCAAAAAGAGTTCTGACTTCTCAGGGCCGGCTTGATCGATGGCTGTGGCCAATCGGTCGTAAACCTGTTCTAAGCCGGCAATGTCTAAGTTAGGGGTTGGGTTCATTGCATCACCGCAATTTGAAGGCTGGAAAGCAATCGTGTGGCATCTACTTTAAGCCAGCGGGCACACACGTGTTGGTCGGGTCGGAATAAATAAGCACCGCCTTCTGAGACAGCGTAACGAAGTTGAAATCTTTGTTGGGGGTCAAACAATGTTTTGTCTGCACCCTGTACTTTGACATCACTACCGCTAATGGCCAACAACTTCAAAGGCAAGCCATTATTTTTAGCCGCCTCAACTGCATGTAACAGCTCGTTAGGAATACTTTGATATTGACAGACATAAACCAAATCAAACCCGCCACCCAAGTGGTCAAGCAAAAAGTCATCGTGTTGAATTTGAACATTTTGCGGCGGTGCGCCAAGTGCTGGACCACCCGTAAATAGCGCATTGTCATCGCTTGTGCTGTTTAACACTGAGTGCTTGTACTCATGCGGACGTGACGTCCGCCAGTGATACAAGGGCCGCACAAATTCTTCGGTCAATGACAAAGACAAAACCGCATCTCGCAGCAACCTAAATCCTCGGCTAGGAGGCGCCATAAAACGCGTGCTCTTACCAGCTTCAGTGATGATTTCGCGCGCTGCGCCAACACGCTCTTCGCTGTGGTTTGTCATCAATTTCTCAGGAGAAATACCATTGAGAACATAGGCCAAATGCCAGCCCAAGGATTGAGCATCTTGAAACGCTGTGTTAGCGCCCCTCACACCGAAGATAGGCAGTAAATGGGCTGCATCACCAGTGAACACAATGCGATCATGAACATACTTTGGCAATGTGAGTGTGCGAGCTGAATAAACAGAACTCCAGTCCATTTCCCAAGGCGTTCCTTCAAAGCCAATCATTTTGAGTTGTGCGTCAATGCGCTTTTGAAGCGACTCTGGTCGCAAGGCATCCTCTGGCGTTTCACCTGGTGGCAATTGATAGTCCACCCGCCAAATGCCATGCGGTTCTTTGTGCATCAGGATGGTGTTGCCGCGGTTCCAATCTGGATCAAAAAACGCCAAGCGTTCAGTCGGAAAGGGCAGGTCAATGCGAATGTCGGCAATGACGAAGATGCTTTCAAACGACGCACCTTCTAATTTCAAATTCATGGCACTTCGAATTTCCGATCTGCCACCATCGGCCGCCACCAGCCATTCGGTTTCAAGTTGATAAGGACCTGCAGAGGTGTCGATATGAGCTCTCACGCTTCCCAACGATTGTTCAGCATGGTCTAGCTTGTTGCCCCACCGAAAATCAATCAAGGGATTGGCCGCGCAAGCATCATGCAAGTACTCTTCCAGGTACTGCTGCTGAATGTTGATCATCGGAAAAAATCGATCGTCAGGATCGAGCGGTGTTTCCATGCGAAACACTTGTTGTCCACGGTAAATAGAATTGCCGCAGCGCCAAGGCAAACCATTTTCAGTGATGCGATGGGCCACGCCCACTTGCTGCAAAATTTCCATGGAGCGGCGTGTGAACACAATGGCGCGCGAGCCTTGTGAGAATTGCAGATCAGACGCCAAGACCACACTGGCAATATTGTGCCGAGCCAATTCCAACGCGGTCACCATGCCCGCAGGACCAGCGCCCACAATGACTACCTTCTTTTTTTCTTGTATCCCGTTTTCAGTAGGCAGCCAAGGTTTGAAAACTTGGTAGTTGTAATAAATTGAAGGACGCGGGTTTGCGCTGGGCAGGTGCATCGAAGGTGTTAGTTGGCTTTAATGCCTGCAGTTTGCACCAGTTTGGCAATGGTGTCTGTTTCAGATTTGATGAAGGCATTGAAGGCCGTGCTGCTCATGGGCATGGCTGAAGCACCAAGGCTGTCTAAACGCGTTTTAAATTCGGGGGAGTTCAAAATTTTCACCACCTCGGCATTTAACTTGTCCAGCACTGGCTTGGGTGTTTTACTGGGCGCCAGCATGCCCACCCAAAAGGTGTACTCCGAACCTGTTACGCCTGCTTCTACGGTGGTGGGCGTGTTGGGCAAGTCGTCAGAGCGCTTGGGTGTGCCAACGGCCAGCACCTGCAACCTACCGTCTTTGATTAATGGGAGTGCGGAAACGATGGGTGCAAAGAACCAATCAATACGTCCGCTGATGGTTTCTGTGAGGGCTTCGGGTGTGCCCTTAAAAGGAATGTGCGTAGCGGTGATGCCAGCTGCAACACGAAACTTCTCGGCATTGATGTGTGTGGCTGAACCTGTGCCGGCAGACGCATAGTTAAAACCATCGGGCTTGGCCTTCACTTTGGCAATCAAATCTTTCACATCTTTGTAGCCCTTGCTGGGCGACACCACCATGACGTTGGGCAAACTGGCCAAGGGGGTAATGCCCACCAAGTCATTCAAGGTGTCGTATGGCAAATTGGGATAGATGGCGGGGTTGACCACGTGGCCAGAAGAGTGAACCAAAAGTGTGTAGCCATCTGGGTTGGCCTTGGCCACTTGATTGGCGGCAATGGTGCCACCTGCGCCAGGTTTGTTTTCAATCACAACCGGCTGGCCTAAGGCGGTGGTCAATCTCTCGGCCACTGCACGGGCCACAATGTCTGTGCCGCTTCCCGCTGTGAAGGGCACTACAAATTTAATGCTTTGCTTGGGCCAGTCTTGCGCTTGTGCAACCATGCTGACAGCACTGAGTGCAATGCTTGCCAAAGCAATTTTCAAAAAGCTTTTTCTCAAAGTCTGAGCTTGTGTTTGAACTTTCATGATGTCTCCTGAATTTTTATTTGCTAGCGGTTGGATAGGGCATGGCCAACAAAATACTGGCCACTTGGTTTGATCTGTTAACCACTTGTCGCTTCTCACCAGGTGCGAAGCAAGCCGAGTCGTGAACTTTTAAAACTGATTCTGAAATAACGCCATTGAGCTCTGACACCAAGGTCACTTCACCCTCTAGCACCACATAGTGTTTTTCAACAGGCGAGCCATCTAGGCCTGTGTGGCCACCCGGTTGAATTTGTGAAACACCCATCCAGAGTGTTTGAGAGGGACCTGCCTCATGGCCTTGAAGGCGCAAGCACTTCATGTCGTTGTGATTGGGGGCCTTGTATTCAGGCGCTTGATTAAATCGTGTGATATTCATGGCGGCTTTAAGGTTTAAGAACGATTCTGTTTTTGGCCCCAGACAAAACTTCTTTGTAGGCCTGCATAGCGTGCGGCAATTTAATCATGTCGGCTGATGCTACTGGAAAAGGCTTCAAAGTGCCATCTTCAAAGCCTGGGCGAAGTTCGTCCAACAATTCACAAGAACGCACGCAGTCGAGTGCCAGGGTGTCAATTCCTACAAAGTTGTGCATGCCTCGGTAAAACTTGAACAAATCAAAAGCCACCGTTTGTCCCTTGGTGGCAATGATGAGAATTTGTGTGGCGCCTTTGGCCATCACTGCATGGCCCACTTCCCAATACACTTTGTCAACGGTGTTGAACACCAGGTTGGCACCTTTGCCACCCGTTAAATCCATGATGCGCGTAGCCGGCTCCATGTGGGTGCTGTTAATGACTTCAACATCGGCACAAGCAAAACCTTCTAACTGATCTTGACGCTGCACCGCTATCACCTTGGCACCTGCACGGGCTGCAATTTGAACGGCGGCCTGTCCCACCTTGCCATTGGCGCCCAGCACCACCACAGTTTGACCAGCTTTCACGCCACCTGCACGGCTAAAGCCTTCGCAAGCTGTGACAAAGGGCACGCCTACTGCGCCTGCCTCTTCCATGCTGATGCCCTTTGGAACTTCTTTCGCCGCCGCAACAGGCAACACCAAATACCGGGCATGACTGCCGTTGCGAGTGATGCCGATGTCGCCGCCAGAGCCCCACACTTTGAGACCTTTCAAGGCATCTGGGCCGTCCACCACAATACCTGCAAAGTCGCGCCCCGGTGTTCTAGGAAACACGGCGTGCGGCATGATGCCTAGCGTGGCTTTGACATCGCTTGGATTCACTGCAGCAGCCATCACTTGAACCACCACTTCACCCTCTGAAATGCCTGGCTTTGCTTGGTTTTGACAATCAAGTAGCAGCGTGTCGATGCCGCTGGCTTTGGCTGCAACGTGCAGCGCGTAAGAAGAAGACACAGAACTCATTGAAATTGAACTTGGTGTTGGCTGAAATGGAATTAAGCAGGATTTAAATGGAGCATGTTGCGAGCTTGTGTGGTGTTGGCCACTTGTCCGCCCATTTGCTTGATGATGTTGGCTGCTTTGGCAACCAACTGCGCATTGCTTTGAGCCAGTACACCTTTTTCAAGGTAGATGTTGTCTTCCATGCCAACGCGCACATGGCCGCCATACAGCCAGCTTTGGGCCACGATGGGAAACTCTGTGCGCCCTAAACCAAAAGCCGACCAAATTGCGCCAGTGGGCAATAAATTGCGCGCATACAAAAGTGTTTCAGGCGTGGCAGAAAAACCATATTTCACGCCCAACACAAAGGTCCACATGCCGGGGCCATCCAGGGTGCCGTCGTTGATCAAGTCGCGGGCCAAATGCAAATCACCTGAATCAAAAATTTCCAATTCAGGTTTAACGCCTGCGTCACGAATGACCTTGGCCATGATGCGCACATTGCGAGGCGTGTTGATGACCACATCTGCGCCGCTGTTCATGGTGTTCAAGTCCAAAGAGCAAATGTCGGGTTTGATGATGGCTATGTGCTCAACCCGTTTTTCTGGGGGAACCAAGGTGGTGCCAGGCGCATAAATTTTCGGGTCATTGACATCTGGCACAAATCGGCCTCCAGGCCCTGTGGTGAGGTTAATGATCAAAGATTTGTTGCGCTTGCGAATGCGGTCTACCACCTCGCGGTAGTGCTCAAGTTCCATGGAGGGGCGGCCAGTAGCGGGGTCGCGCACATGGATGTGAACGGCAGCGGCACCAGCTTCTGCCGAGGCCAAACACTCATTGGCAATTTGCTCAGGCGTGACGGGCAAGTAAGGTGTTTGCTCTGGCTTGGTAATGTTGCCCGTGATGGCGCAAGTGATAAGCGTTGGCTGATCAAACATTTACAAACTCCTTCCGCCATCAACCACAAAGCGAGAGCCGGTGGCAAAGCGCAATGTGGTGGCGCAGGCCTCAATGGTCGAGGCGGTGTCGTCGACATGGCCAATGCGTTTGAGGGGAATGGTGGCGGCAGCTTTCTCGTTGAAGTCTGCGCCACGCCCAGGCACGAAAGAGGAATCAACCACGCCGGGTGAAACTGCCAAAACGCGAATGTGAGGCGCCAGTGCTTTGGCCAATCCCTTGGTTAACACATCGACACCTGCTTTGGACGCGGCATAGGCCAAATTGCTGCCAGCACCCGTGAAGCCGGCAATGGAAGACACATTCACAATGAGCCCATCGCCGTTGGCTTTGAGCAAAGGCGTGAAGGCGCGGATGGTGGCAAACACACCGCGCAAATTGGTTTGCATTACCGCGTCAAACAATTCGTCGGTTAAACCGTCTAAATCGTTGGCCGCTACGGGCTTCGTAAAACCCGCACTGTTGACTAAGATGTCGCAGCGTCCTGCACGTTGCTTCACAGCATCTGCTGCAGCATTCAAGGCGGCCGAGTCTGAGATGGATGCAGTGAGTGCAAAGTGAGCACCTGATGCCACTTTGGGCAGTGTGTCTAAAAGGGCCTGAACTTTTTCTGGTTCCGAGCGGTCAATGGAAACAATGCGTGCGCCCAATGCAGCCAGCCGCTTGGCTGTGGCCCAACCAATGGCGCCCTTACCACCTGTGATGACGGCAACATGCCCGTCTAATTTGGAGACCGGTTCAAAACTCATGGTGCGCTTTCTTTTTTTTGAAGTATTTCAATTTATTGGCTCAAGGGATGGGTGGCATTGGAAAATGCGTTTCGCCTGCTTGCAGCACAAAGTCGTAGTCGAGTGAATAGCCAACTTCGTCAGCGCCCGTTCGTTTTTTGAATTGGCCGACCAAGCTTTCCACCACAGAAAAAGTGACATCGGTGTGTAGGCGGTGGTCGTCGTCGGCAAACACCTGCGTGATCAAAACTTGGTAACCAGGTTTGGAAATCATGTAGTGCACATGGGCAGGGCGATAAGGGTCGCGCAGTTGTGCACGCAGTAAATCGCCACACGGACCGTCCACCGGCACTGGGTAGCCTGAGGGTCGCACTGATTTGAAATTGAACCTGCCCGTGGCATCTGTTTTAAAGCGGCCGCGCAAATTCATGTCGGGTTGTTCTTCGTCTTGGTTTTCATAAAAACCTAAGGGCGACGCTTGCCACACGTCGACTTCTGCCCCTTCAATGGGTTGGCCTTGCGCATCGCGCACGTGGCCCATGACTTCAAACAACTGATCGTGTGCGCTGGATTCAGGCCCATGAGAGATGTTGCTGCCAGGTTCATAAACCGGCGCATTTTTGCGCCAGAAGGGGCCCAGTAAAGCAGATTCAGTTTGGTACTTGCCTGCACTCTCTGCGCGCTTCACATTGTTGATCAGCGTGATTAAAGTGGAGGCGCCCAAAATATCGGAAGCCAAAATGGCTTCGTTCTTTTTCTCGCTGGTGTTTTGCCCCAAGCCCACCACAAATTTACAGCCCATTTCAAATTCTTCATCAGAAGGCTCTACTTCGCGAATGAAGGCGTGAAGGTGCTTCACGAGAGACTGCATGACCTCTCTGAGTCGAGGGTCTGGGGTTCTCTCAAAAACTTCCAATACTTGATCGGTGATGTTCTCTCGGGTTACATAGGTCATCAAAAACTCCAGAAGGTCGTGAGCAAAATTTTGCGATGAAGATGATTATGAAGTCTGAGCTTGCCCGAGGACATCGTACAAATACTCATAAGACAAGCCTAACAACTCACATCAAATCGCTTTGAGAAACACTGTATGGAGGTTTGGCACGCCAGCGAGGCACATTCCAAGCAGGTTTTCTTGGATCTCTAAAGGGTAAGTACCATGCAGCCTTAAGCCTGCTGCCAGTTATTTGTACTTGGCTTCCAGAGCGTCAAACAATGGTTTTTGAACCAAAGCTTGGCGCTCTGCAAAAGTGGCAACCAAGCTGGCGTCTTCTTGCAACTCGCCTTGCGCTTTCAGTTGAGTAAGTGCTTGAGCCATGCCACGCACTGCACCTTGCAAAGCGGCATTGGCATAAAGCACCAGACCAAACCCCATTTCGGCCAAAACTTTCTGCGGCAGTGCAGGCGTTTTGCCGCCTATGACCACATTCACAATTTGCGGACAGCGCAGTTCTTTGGCAATGCGCTGCATTTCATCAACGCTTTCGGGTGCTTCCACAAACGTCATGTCGGCACCGTGTTCTGCATAGGCTGCGGCCCGGTCAAGCGCTTCATTGAGGCCCAACACTGCACGTGCATCGGTGCGAGCAATGATCAAGAAATCTGGGTGCTGCCGCGCATCGACAGCTGCCTTGATTTTGCCAATCATCTCTTCTGCTGAAACCACAGCCTTGCCAGCAAAATGACCACATTTTTTGGGCATGAGCTGATCTTCAAGTTGAATGGCATTCGCCCCCGATCGCTCTAAGGTGCGCACAGCTTGGCGCACATTTAACGCATTGCCAAAGCCTGTATCGGCGTCAACAATGATGGGCAGATCAATGGCATCTCTGGTGGCGGCAGTGTGTTGCGCCAAATCGCTTAAGCCAATAAAGCCCAAGTCGGGGATGCCGTAAAACGTATTGGTGATGCCTGCGCCACTGAGGTAAACCGCTTCAAAACCAACTTGTTGAATAACCCTGGCTGCCAGAGCGTTGGCTGCCCCAGCAACCAACAGGCCGTTTTTTGCATTCACTTTTTGCCGAAGCAAGCTGCCTGGGTGCAGGCTCTGAGAGGAAAGCGTCATTTAATCTTCTTTCATGCCTGTGGCGCGAATGATGTTGCCCAGCTTGGCGCGCTCTGCATTGACAAATTCATTGAAGCTGGCCCGCGTGCCACCCATGGGTTCAATGCCCATGATTTTGAGTCGGTCGATAATGGCCGGGTTTTTCATGGCTGCATCTACGGCTGCAGCCAATTTGTCCATGATTTCTGGGGGTACGCCTACCGGCGCATGGATGCCCGCCCAATGGGCAATCTGAATTTCAGGAAAACCTAACTCGGCTGTGGTTGGCAGGTCGGGCGCTGCAGACATTCGCTTGGTCCAGGTGGTGGCCAGAGCTTTGAACTTACCCCCAGGTTGAGTGTGCGGCAGCGACACAATACTGGCCTCTGACGTGCCCTCGACCTGCCCGCCCATGACCGCAGTAGAACCTTCAGAGCCACTCTTGTAGGGTACGGGAATGAGCTTGGTGCCGTAGTGCATGTTCATCATCTCTGACACAAAGTGCGGCGTGCTGCCAGTGCCAGCTGTGGCAAAGTGAGCGCCTTGACCTTGCTTTGCAAATTCAATGAACTCTTTCAAATTGTTGTGCTTGGATTTGGCGGACGTGACGATGATGGAAGGCGCCAAGCCAATCATGACCACAGGTACCAGCTCGTTGTCTTTGTAGGGCGCAGACTTCTTGATCATGGTGTTAGAAATAACACCAGCGGCACTGATTAAAAAGGTGTAGCCATCTGGCGCGCTTTTGATGCCCAGCATGGTGCCAAGGGTGCCGCCTGCGCCTGGCCTGTTGTCAATGAGTACGGGCTGGCCCAATACTTTCGAGGCGCCTTCAGCTGCCGCTCGGGCCAACAAATCGTTAGCCCCGCCAGCGGCAAAGGGCACGATGAACTTGACGGGTTTATTGGGCCAGTTGCTCGCAGGGTTGGTGGTTTGCGACCAACTGTTCAAACTGAGTCCGCACAACAGCGTCAATACAAGACTGGTTGCAGATTTTTGCAATACAGATCTGCGGCTTTTTTGATTTTGAATCATGTTGTCTCCCTAAAGCTTTAGTGTGTTGGAATCTTAAGACGTTCTGAGCGAAGAATGAGCAAGCCTGAAATGACCAATAGAAAAATACCTGCCCAGCCAAGCATATTGGGAACTTCATCCCACACCACATAGCCAATGAGCAGTGCAAACAGCAAACCGCAGTATCTAAATGGCGCGACTAGACTCATTTCACCCGAACGCATGGCCACAATGAGCAAGTAATAAGCCATAGAGAGAAACAAGGAAGCTCCGAAAAGTAAGGCCAGCGAAGTGCTGTCGACTGGCGTCCATGTTTGAGTGAGCGTAATGCCGCCAGCCGCCAAGGCTACAGAAACAGCGGTTGACAAAGTAATTAAAAGTGCAGGCACGTGAAGGCCTATGGCCCGAGTGAGTGTGTCGCGCGTGGCATGAAACAAAGTGGCCAATACCGCTATCCAAGCATATACATTGAAGCCCTCTGAACTGGGCTGAACCACCAACAGCACCCCACTGAAACCCAGCAAAATGAGTGCGCCTCTTTGTATCGTGACCTGTTCTTTGAAGAAAATGATGGCAAACACGGTGATGAACAAAGGAGATGCAAGGTTAATGGCCGTTGCATTGCCCAAGGGTAAATGAAAGACGGCTGTTAAGTAGGTGAGGGACGCGGCAGCATCCACAGAACCCCTTATCCACAAGCGCTTGTTTAACATGAGGCGCCAGTTTTTGAGATGGCCCATGGCTTGGGCCATGATGAGTACCAAAGTGGTTGCCATCAGACCGCGAATGAAAATGAGTTGAGGGCCAGGCAGCGTGGCGCTGACTTGCTTCACCAGTGCGTCATTGGCAATAAAAAGCGCCATGGCCAGGCTCATGGCCAAAATACCGCGGCGATTGTCAGCGTGCATGCAGACCTTTTGAGGTGACCAAGACAAGGTCATGAAAAAAGCCCCCTGTGATTTCACGGGGGGCTATGAACATGGTGGCTCTTCACGGATTCGAACCGCGGACCTGTGGATTATGATTCCATCGCTCTAACCGACTGAGCTAAAGAGCCTGAGCCAAAAATTATAGCAAACGATTGGGTTCAATTGTTAGAACTTTTGAATAAAGTTTGGGACCTTGCCTTAGCTTCATCAGCAGTTTTCCCTAAAGATCAAAAAATCAGTGTCCTTTGTCTTCACACCAAACTGCGTCAATAAACAATGAACTTGTCCACGATGGTGTGTTTGATGATTGAATATGTGGGCAACAATAAGATCAATTGGCTTAGTGACTTGAACTCCCTTTGAATTTACATAGGTGAGTTCGTTTTTGAAAAAGCTGCCCTCCAAGCTAATTGCCCACTTTACGATGCGTTCATCTAAAGATTTACGAGCAAGTTTGTATGCTACCCAATCTGTCCATAGACTTCCCGACTCGTCAATGGGTGTTGGTGTGAACGGTGTTTGAGTTAACCGATTAAGCCAAGCGTCATCGCCCCAAAGAATATGACTCAAGGTGCCTTGTATGGAGCCAAAAAATGCGCCCATATTCTTTTGTCTTTGATGTTCTGATAATTGGTCAGCCGCTTCAATGACGACAGAGTTTTGCCACTTGTTGTATTGAGCAAATGAATGTGCGAAATCAGCTGAAATCATATGATTTTTAAGACTTGGTTAAGCAAATCTTAATTTCACCATAGCATTGCCATTTATACAACACTATCAATACACAGATGCTCAGAACTTTTGAATCAAGTTTATGACCTTGCCGATTTGATTGAAGATCGCTTTTCTCGCGGCTACGCAAAATCCGTTGTTCTAAGTTGCTTTTAGCTTGGAGACCGTGCTTGTGGGGTGATGTGGAATCTTCAACTTGAGAGCGTTTAATTACACTTGTCTTTGACGATGTCATATATCAATGGCACCACATTGAATAGTCCTAAACCGTGATCGTTTTTTAAGCAGTCAGGTTTTGCTGAA
>SHXD01000005.1 GCA_009693505.1 Limnohabitans sp. | reverse complement strand
GCTTTTTGGGCTTTTTCGTCGGGGATTTCAAGCAATTGCAAGATCACGGGCTGATCTTTGCCCAACATTTCGCCGGAGGCGATGCGGAACAACAATGCGTATCCAATTTGACCAGCGGCTCCTGTGACGGCGACGCGAACGGGCTTTTTGCTCATGGTGTGAACTCCAGATGGTGATAAGAAAAAGGACTTCGCCGACCACATCCCGACATTCACTGCCGACCGGGTCGTCTGGGGTTCCAGACGGGTGCACAAAGAAAAATGGGCACGGGCAAACAGCTTTCGAGTTTACTCGCGAAAACCCTGAAAAGTCAATTTGTCTTATGTCTTATATAAGATATCATTGAACCACTTTTTGAGCCAGCCTTTTGCCAGGGCAACCGACATGACATCTCAAGTTTTTTCTGTTGAAACCGCCGAATCGTCCGATCCTTCACCGCCTGCGCCAGCGTTCAGTCCCCTTTATCAGCAAATCAAGGGACTGATCCTTCAAGGCCTTCAATCAGGCGAATGGAAGCCAGGGGAAGGCATTCCCAGCGAAATGGAATTGGCTGCGCGTTACAGAGTCAGTCAAGGCACTGTTCGAAAGGCCATTGATGAACTGGCCAACAACAACTTGCTGGTTCGCAGACAAGGAAAAGGCACCTTTGTGGCCACCCATGCCGAGCAGCAGGTGCAATATCGATTTTTGAAGTTGATGCCTGACTTGGGTCAACCCAAAAGAGATGGCCCAGCCCAAAGAAAAATCATTGATTGCAAGCGGCTTCGCGCCAACGCAGAGATAGGACGTGCATTGGCACTGCGCACAGGGGATGCAGTGCTCCAAGTCCGCCGAGTTCTCTCATTTGCTGGCGCCCCCACGATCCTTGAAGACCTCTGGCTACCCGGCGCGCCCTTCAAAGGGCTGACGGCAGAACGCCTGAGCAACTACCATGGCCCCATGTATGCACTGTTTGAAACAGCGTTTGGGGTGCGGATGGTGCGCGCCGAAGAAAAAATCAAGGCAGTGGTGCCAGATGACACTCAATGCAAATTGCTAGAGATTAAATCCCACACCCCTTTGTTGAGTGTAGAGCGAACGGCTTTCACCTACAACGACACGCCCATGGAGCTGCGCAGAGGCTTTTACGTCACAGCTGCTCATCACTACCACAATGTTTTAAATTGACGCTTTGGCGACATTTAAGCATCTTATTCTGATTGTTTGCTCATTTGTTATTGAAATTCTCATGTCAGTTTGTTGCGTTGCAATAGAATCCGCGAACACTCCAGTCAAATATGACTGTGAAGTTACCTAAGAGGAATTAAAAATGACCGAAGCCGCCCGAAAAAGGCCTGAATTTCGCAACATCAATGCCCTCAGCGATTTGCCCAGTTACCGCCTGCCCGCAGCTGGCTGGGTGTCCATCCTGCACCGTGTGAGTGGCGCCTTGATGTTCTTGCTCATGCCCTTCATCATTTGGATGTTTGATTCTTCCATCACATCAGAAATTTCATTTGCCAAGTTTGCCGCTGCTTTCAATGTGGGCCTTGGCTTCATTCCAGGTTGGTTCATGAAATTGGTTGCGCTGGCAGTCATTTGGGCTTATTTGCACCATTTCATTGCGGGCATTCGCCACCTCTACATGGATACGTTTCACGCGGTCACCAAAGAGTTCGGCAAGTCATCGGCTGTTGTCACCTTGGTTTTGAGCATGGGACTAACCGTCGTCCTGGCCGCCAAATTGTTTGGCCTCTACTAATTAGGAACAGATCACATGTCAGTTAATCACGGCTCCAAGCGCATCACGACTGGCGCTCACTACGGCCTTCGCGACTGGTTGGCGCAACGCATGACAGCGGCTTTGATGGCCTCGTTCACTTTGTTGGTCTTGATCCAAGTGATTTTCACCAGCGGCCCTATTGGCTACGAAGAGTGGGCGGGTATTTTTGCAGCCCAGTGGATGAAGATTTTGACCTTTGTCACCATCCTTTCTTTGCTTTACCACGCATGGATTGGCATACGCGATATATGGATGGATTACATCAAGCCACTTGGTTTGCGTCTTTTCTTGCACGTCGCATCCCTGATTTGGCTCATCGGCTGCGCTGGCTGGGCTGTTCAGGCCTTGTGGCTTCTTTGATGACCTTCGGTACTGATTGAAACTCACAGGTACTGAGCCACTTCCCCTACAACAAGATTTCACACACCATGACTTACACCAAAGACAAGATCGCCACGCGTAAATTTGACGTCGTGATCGTCGGTGCCGGCGGCTCCGGCATGCGCGCCGCCTTGCAACTGTCCCGCGCTGGTTTGAACGTTGCTGTTCTTTCCAAAGTATTCCCCACCCGTTCACACACCGTTGCGGCTCAGGGCGGAATTGGTGCCGCATTGGGCAACATGTCCGACGACAACTGGCACTACCACTTTTACGACACCATTAAGGGCTCCGACTGGCTCGGCGACCAAGACGCCATTGAGTTCATGTGCCGTGAAGCGCCCAAAGTTGTTTATGACTTAGAGCACATGGGCATGCCTTTTGACCGCAACCCTGACGGCACCATTTACCAGCGCCCGTTCGGCGGACACACCGCCAACTATGGCGAGAAATCGGTTCAACGTGCTTGCGCTGCAGCTGACCGTACCGGTCATGCCATGTTGCACACCCTGTACCAGCAAAACATCAAAGCCAAAACCAGCTTCTTCGTAGAGTGGATGGCCCTCGACCTGATTCGCGATGCTGAAGGCGACGTGGTTGGCGTCACATCGCTTGAAATGGAAACCGGCGACCTGCACATTTTGCACGCCAAAACTGTGCTGTTGGCCACCGGTGGTGCTGGCCGCATCTTTGCAGCGTCTACCAACGCCTTTATCAACACCGGCGACGGTTTGGGCATGGCCGCTCGCGCTGGCATCCCTTTAGAAGACATGGAGTTCTGGCAGTTCCACCCCACTGGCGTAGCCGGTGCAGGCGTTTTACTCACCGAAGGCTGCCGCGGTGAAGGTGCCATTCTGCTCAACAGCAATGGCGAACGTTTCATGGAACGTTATGCGCCTACCTTGAAAGACTTGGCCCCTCGCGACTTCGTGTCACGCGCCATGGACCAAGAGATCAAGGAAGGCCGTGGCTGTGGACCCAATAAAGACTATGTGATGTTGAAGTTGGACCACTTGGGCTCAGAAACTATTCACAAGCGTTTGCCTTCTGTCTATGAAATTGGCGTCAACTTCGCCAACGTCGACATCACCAAAGAACCTATTCCTGTGGTGCCCACCATCCACTATCAAATGGGCGGTATTCCTACCAACATTCACGGTCAAGTGGTCATCCAATCCGCCAGCAGCCACAATGCTGTGGTCAACGGCTTGTACGCAGTGGGCGAATGCTCATGCGTGAGTGTGCACGGCGCCAACCGTTTGGGCACCAACTCCTTGCTCGACCTCTTGGTGTTTGGTCGTGCTGCAGGCAACCACATTGTTGATTTCGCCAGCAAAACCAAGTCACACAAAGACTTGCCCAAAGATTCCGCCGACTTGACGTTGGCTCGTCTGAACCGACTCGAGGGTCGCAAGGGCGAGTACTCACAAGATGTGGCCAACGACATGCGCGCTACCATGCAAATTCACGCCGCCGTGTTCCGGACACAAGCCACCATGGACGAAGGTGTGTTGAAAATTGCTGAAATTCGCGAACGCGTGAATGCCATCGCTTTGACCGACACCTCCAAAGTCTTCAATACTGCTCGCATTGAAGCCTTGGAAGTTGAAAACTTGATCGAGTGCGCACAAGCCACCATGGTCTCTGCCGCAGCGCGCAAAGAATGCCGCGGCGCACACACTGTAAGTGACTATGAGCGTCCCGCAGACGACCCCATTACGCCATTGGGCCGCGACGATGCCAATTGGATGAAACACAGCCTGTGGCACAGCGACACCAACAGCCTGACCTACAAACCCGTCAACTTGAAGCCTCTGACTGTGGACTCTGTGCCACCCAAGGTTCGGACGTTCTAAATTCCTGAAGGTAGAAACATGACCAAACGTATTTTTGAAATCTATCGTTACGATCCAGACAAGGATGCTAAGCCTTACATGCAGAGCATTGAGGTGGAATTGGACGGCCATGAACGCATGCTGCTCGATGCGCTCATGAAGCTGAAAAAAGTGGACCCTACTTTGTCCTTTCGCCGCTCATGCCGTGAAGGTGTTTGCGGCTCTGACGCCATGAACATCAACGGCAAAAATGGTTTGGCTTGCCTGACCAACATGCTGACCTTGCCTGGCAAAATTGTTTTAAAGCCTCTGCCAGGCTTGCCTGTTGTGCGTGACCTGATCGTCGACATGACGCAGTTCTTCAAACAATACAACTCGATCAAGCCTTACTTGATCAACGACACCATCCCGCCCGAAAAAGAGCGTCTGCAAAGCCCTGAAGAGCGCGAAGAACTCGATGGTTTGTATGAATGCATTTTGTGCGCCAGTTGCTCAACCAGCTGTCCCAGCTTCTGGTGGAACCCTGACAAGTTTGTCGGCCCAGCAGGTTTGCTCCAAGCCTACCGATTCATTGCTGACAGCCGAGACCATGGCACAGCCGAACGTTTAGACAATTTGGAAGACCCCTATCGCCTGTTCCGCTGCCACACCATCATGAACTGCGTGGACGTGTGTCCTAAGAACCTGAACCCCACCAAAGCCATTGGCAAAATCAAAGAGATGATGGTGCGTCGCGCCGTCTAAACTGAGATCAAGCAAAGAGGCCGGCAAGATGGGAGATGAACTGCTCGACACATTAGCTCGCAACACCCCTTTGGGTGAGCGCGCTCTTAGCAAACTGCGTTGGCGTTGCAGACGCGGCTTGTTGGAGAACGATCTTTTCATTGAGCGCTTTTTCAATCGCTATGCACCTCAAATGACTGTAGGACAAGCCCGCGGCATGTACATTTTGATGGACTTGTCTGACAATGATTTGATGGATTTGTTCATGAAGCGAAAATCGCTTGGGGCAGACATTGAATCTGAAGAAGTCAGCGAAGTTCTGGGCTTGCTCATGGCATGATTTGGCACGGTGAATGCTTATCATCCAATTTGAATTGACCGATTAACAGAGGAAATTGAATCATGAAACTTGCTGACAACAAAGCAATCCTGTCGTTCAGTAACGGCGCCCCTAGCATTGAAATGCCCGTTTACAGCGGCAACATTGGCCCCGATGTCATCGACATTCGCAAGTTGTATGGCCAAACTGGCATGTTCACCTACGACCCCGGATTCTTATCTACAGCCTCTTGCCAATCTGACATCACGTTCATTGATGGCGACAAAGGTGAGTTGCTTTACCGTGGCTATCCCATCGAACAACTGGCCAACCACGGCGACTACTTGGACACGTGCTATTTGCTTTTGAATGGTGATTTGCCAAGCGTCAAGGAAAGCGCAGACTTTCACAAGTTGGTGAACAACCACACCATGGTGAATGAGCAAATGCAATTCTTCTTGCGTGGTTTCCGCCGTGATGCGCACCCCATGGCTGTGTTGACTGGCTTGGTGGGTGCGCTGTCAGCGTTCTATCACGACAGCACCGACATCACCAATCCCGAGCACCGCGAAATTTCTGCCATCCGTCTGATTGCCAAATTGCCAACCTTGGTAGCCATGTCCTACAAATACGGCATCGGCCAGCCCTTCATGTACCCTCAAAATAGCCTGTCCTACTCGGGCAATTTCTTGCGCATGATGTTTGGCGTGCCATGTGAAGACTACGTTGTGAACCCGGTCCTCGAGCGTGCCCTAGATCGCATCTTCATTTTGCACGCAGACCACGAGCAAAACGCATCGACGTCTACGGTTCGTTTGTGTGGCTCATCTGGCACCAACCCCTTTGCCGCCATCGCTGCTGGCGTGGCATGCCTGTGGGGCCCCGCTCACGGCGGCGCCAATGAGGCCTGCTTGAACATGTTGGACGACATTCAAAGAATGGGCGGCATTGCCAAAGTGGGCGAGTTCATGGAGCAAGTTAAAGACAAGAACTCTGGCGTGAAGCTCATGGGTTTTGGTCACCGCGTTTACAAAAACTACGACCCCCGCGCCAAACTCATGCAAGAGACTTGCAACGAAGTTTTGGCCGAACTTGGCTTGGAAAACGACCCCCTCTTCAAATTGGCCAAACAAGTTGAAAAAATCGCCTTGGAAGACGACTACTTCGTGTCACGCAAGTTGTACCCTAACGTCGACTTCTACTCTGGCATCGTGCAGCGCGCCATTGGCATTCCAGTGAATTTGTTCACTGGCGTGTTTGCCTTGGCCCGCACTGTGGGCTGGATTGCCCAACTGAATGAAATGATTGGTGACCCCGAGTACAAAATCGGCCGTCCCCGCCAGCTGTTTACGGGTTCACCCCGCCGTAACGTCCCGGGCGCAAAATAAGCTTTGCACCTCACTTAAAAGCCCGCGTGATCCGCGGGCTTTTTTCTTGCATTCAGCTTAAAATGCAAGGCTAGACCCTAGGAAGCAACATGGCACGCACGCTTTACGACAAAATTTGGGACGAACACGTCGTCCACACTGAAGATGACGGCACCACCGTTTTGTACATTGACCGCCACTTGGTCCACGAAGTGACCAGCCCTCAAGCCTTTGAAGGCTTAAGGCAGGCTGGCCGCAAAGTTTGGCGGGTCAGTTCAATTGTGGCCACAGCCGACCACAACACCCCCACCACGGGTTGGGAATTAGGCTACGACGGCATCACAGATCCCGTCAGCAAAGAACAAATCACCACACTTGACAGCAACATTGCCGAGTTTGGTTCTGCCGCATTTTTCCCCTTCATGTCAAAACGCCAGGGCATTGTTCACGTCATTGGGCCTGAGAATGGTGCCACGCTGCCGGGCATGACCGTAGTTTGTGGCGACTCACATACATCGACGCACGGCGCATTTGGCGCCTTGGCGCACGGCATTGGCACCAGCGAAGTTGAGCACGTCATGGCCACGCAAACACTTTTGGCGAAAAAAGCCAAAAACATGCTCATCAAAGTTGAAGGCACTGTGGCCAAGGGCATCACTGGCAAAGACATTGTGTTGGCCATCATCGGCAAGATCGGTACGGCAGGCGGCACGGGTTACACCATCGAATTTGGCGGTTCAGCCATTCGTGCTTTGTCCATGGAAGGTCGCATGACCGTTTGCAACATGGCCATTGAAGCGGGCGCTCGCGCTGGCTTGGTGGCGGTTGACGAAAAGACCATTGAGTATGTGAAGGGCCGTTTGCTCTCACCCACTGGCGTAGAGTGGGATCACGCTGTCACTTACTGGAAAACATTGCAATCCGACGCAGGTGCGCAATTTGACGCATTGGTTGAAATCAACGCATCAGACATCGTCCCCCAAGTCACTTGGGGCACTTCACCCGAAATGGTTTTGGGCATCAACGACATCGTTCCAGATCCTGACAAAGAAAAAGACGCCAACAAACGCGGCGCCATTGAACGGGCTTTGACTTACATGGGACTCCAGCCTGGCAAGGCGCTCAACGATATTTTTGTTGACAAAGTGTTTATCGGTTCATGCACCAACAGCCGCATTGAAGACATTCGCGAAGCCGCTGCGTTGGTCAAGAAATTAGGTCAAAAAGTGTCGAAAAGCGTCAAACTGGCGATGGTGGTGCCTGGTTCAGGCTTGGTCAAAGAACAAGCCGAGCGTGAAGGCTTGCACGAAATTTTCAAGGCCGCTGGATTTGAATGGCGTGAACCCGGCTGCTCTATGTGCTTGGCCATGAACGCCGACCGCTTAGAGCCCGGTGAGCGTTGCGCCAGCACCAGCAATCGCAACTTCGAAGGCCGTCAGGGCGCTGGCGGACGCACGCACTTGGTCAGCCCCGCGATGGCAGCCGCAGCTGCCATTCATGGTCACTTTGTGGACATTCGTCAGTTTGCCTAAAAACAAAGACAAGCTCACGTTCACACCCAAGATCAAGGAATCCACATGCAAAAATTCACTGTACACAAAGGCCTCGTGGCGCCGATGGACCGCGAGAACGTTGACACCGACGCCATCATTCCCAAGCAGTTCTTAAAGTCGATTCGCAAAACCGGCTTTGGCCCCAATCTGTTTGACGAATGGCGCTACTTGGATGCGGGCTATCCTGGTCAGGATCCAGCCAGCCGCAAACCCAATCCCGACTTCATTCTGAATCAAGCGCGCTATCAAGGTGCCTCTATTTTGTTGGCTCGCAAAAACTTTGGCTGCGGTTCATCCCGCGAGCACGCGCCCTGGGCAATTGACCAATATGGCTTTCGCGCTGTCATTGCGCCCAGCTATGCCGACATTTTTTTCAACAACTGTTTTAAAAACGGTTTGTTGCCCATCGTTTTGCCTGAAAACGTCGTTTCAAAATTGTTTGACGAAGTGGTTGCCTTTCCTGGCTACCAACTCACCATCGATCTTGAGCGCCAAGTGGTGGTTAGTGCACAAGGCGAAGAAGTTCCATTTGACGTCCAAGCATTTCGCAAATACTGTTTGATCAACGGTTTTGATGACATCGGCTTAACACTGCGCCATGCAGAGAAAATCAAAACCTTCGAAGCTCAACGATTGGCCACAAAGCCATGGTTGGCGCACGTTGCTTAAAAAGCAGCATTGCAAAAATCATTGACATCCTTCGGTCAACTTAAAACGCTTCCATTTTTTAAAGTCCATACACCATGAAAATTGCAGTTTTGCCGGGTGACGGCATTGGCACCGAAATTGTTGCAGAGGCCGTCAAGGTCTTGCATGCGCTTGACTTGAAATTCGAAATGGAAGAAGCACTGGTGGGCGGCGCCGCTTACGAAGCACACGGCCATCCCTTGCCAGAATCCACCTTGAAACTGGCCAAAGAATCAGATGCCATTTTGTTTGGCGCCGTAGGCGATTGGAAATACGACAATCTCGACCGTCCCTTGCGCCCAGAACAAGCCATTTTGGGTTTGCGCAAAAGCCTAGGCCTGTTCGCCAACTTCCGCCCCGCCATTTGCTACGAAGAATTGGTCGGCGCTTCCAGTTTGAAGCCCGAACTCATCTCTGGGCTTGATATCTTGATCATCCGTGAACTCACGGGCGACATTTACTTTGGCCAACCCCGCGGCCGCCGTGTGGCCACAGATGGCCACTTCCCTGGCGCCGAAGAAGCCTTCGACACCATGCGTTACTCACGTCCCGAAATTGAGCGCATTGCCCACGTGGCCTTCCAAGCAGCCCGCAAACGCAGCAAAAAAGTCACCAGCGTCGACAAAGCCAACGTGCTTGAAACCTTCCAGTTCTGGAAAGACGTGGTCACTGACGTGCACAAAGAGTACCCCGATGTGGCACTCGACCACATGTATGTCGACAACGCCGCCATGCAGTTGGTCAAAGAGCCCAAAAAATTTGACGTGGTGGTCACGGGCAACATGTTTGGCGATATTTTGTCCGACGAAGCCTCCATGCTGACAGGCTCTATTGGCATGCTGCCATCGGCCAGTTTGAACAGTCAAAACCAAGGTTTGTACGAGCCAAGCCATGGCAGTGCCCCCGACATTGCCGGTAAGGGTATTGCAAACCCATTGGCTACAATACTGTCAGCTGCCATGATGCTCCGTTTTTCATTGAACCAAGCCAACTCCGCCGATCGCATTGAGACGGCGGTGAAGTCTGTTTTGGCTTCCGGTTTGCGCACGGTCGACATCTGGTCTGAAGGCACACAAAAAGTCAGCACCCGCGAAATGGGCGAGGCCGTTGTGAAAGCACTCACGAAAACGACCAAGGGCTAACAGCTCAGACTCGTCATGCCCTTCCGGCTCGACGAGTCGGAATCTCAAATTTGAATTGAAAGGGTGATGACATGAAATTGGTAGGACTTGTAGGCTGGCGCGGCATGGTGGGCTCCGTCTTGATGGACCGCATGCAAGCCGAGGGCGACTTTGGTTTGATCGAACCTTTGTTTTTCTCCACCTCCAACTCTGGCGGCAAAGCGCCCACCATGGCCAAAAACGAAACGACGTTGCAAGATGCTTTCAACATCGATGCACTGAAACGTTGCGACATCATCATCTCCGCCCAAGGCGGTGACTACACCACCGAAGTTTTTCCCAAGCTGCGCGCTGCTGGCTGGAACGGTCATTGGATTGACGCCGCCTCTACATTGCGCATGGACAAAGACGCCATCATTATTTTGGATCCGGTCAACATGCCCGTCATTCAAATGGCATTGAAAAATGGCGGAAAAAATTGGATTGGCGGCAATTGCACTGTCAGCTGCATGTTGATGGGTGTGGGCGCTTTGTACAAAGCCGGCTTGGTGGAATGGATGAGCACCCAAACTTACCAAGCAGCCTCCGGTGGTGGCGCGCAACACATGCGCGAGTTGCTCACCCAATACGGCACACTGAACGCTGAAGTCAAAGACTTGCTCGACGATCCCAAGAGCGCCATTTTGGAAATTGATCGCAAAGTCATTGACAAGCAACGCGCCCTCACAGGCGCTGAGACTTCCAATTTTGGCGCCCCCCTGGGTGGCTCACTCATTCCTTGGATCGACAAAGATCTGGGTATCGGCAAGAACCGAGACGAGCTCGGTTGGGGCATGTCCAAGGAAGAATGGAAAGGCATGGCCGAATCCAACAAAATTTTGGGTTTGGGCGAAGGCTTCAATAAGCCGGCCATTCCTGTCGATGGTTTCTGCGTTCGCGTGGGCGCCATGCGCTGCCACAGCCAGGCCCTCACCTTCAAACTGAAAAAAGACGTGCCCGTGGCCGACATCGAAGCCATGATCGCAGCTGACAACCAGTGGGTCCAAGTGGTTCCCAATACACGCGAAGCCACCTTGCAACACCTCACACCCGTGGCGGTGACTGGCACCATGACCATTCCCGTGGGCCGAATCCGCAAGTTGGCCATGGGCCCAGACTATGTGGGTGCTTTCACCATTGGCGATCAGTTGCTGTGGGGTGCTGCAGAACCATTGCGCCGCATGCTGCGCATTTTGTTGGCCGCTTAAAGGCCATGTCTGTAAGCTCATAACTCACCCCGAATGACCCGATCCCAAGCCCTTTTAACCATCCTCCGCGTTGGTTTTATCAGCGTCATTGGCGTTGGCTTGAGCTTTCTGAGCCTGGGTGTTCACGCACTAACGTTGGCTGGCATCGAGGTGCAATCGAACAAAGGTGAGCCATTGCGCGCCGAGATCAGCGTTTCAAGCGCTACAGCTGAAGAGTGGGGGCAACTGGTCGTCAGGCTTGCACCCGCCGAAAGATTTGCACAACTGGGCTTGGTTTTCACACCTGCTGTTGGTCAATTACAAGTTGAGCTGTTAGAAACAACGGATGGCAACAAACGCATTCGCTTGTTGAGCCCTCAAGCCTTCTCCGAGAATTTTGTCGATCTTTTGATAGAAGCACAAACGCCATCAGGCAAATGGGTGAAAGCATTCACTTTGATGCTCAAACCTGCGCCAGTGAAAGTCGATGCGCCAATCAAAATGCCCCAAGCGGCAAGTGCTCAGGCACAAGCTCAAACTCAAACTCAACAAGCTCCCGCTGAACATGTCGTTCAAAAAGGAGAAAGTGCCAGTCAAATTATTCAAAAGTGGCTTTCTGAAGACATGAGCACCCAGCAGATGCTGGTCGCCTTGCTCAAAAATCAGCCAGACGCTTTCATTCAGGGCAATGTGAATTTACTGCGTGCTGGTGCTGTTCTTAAAGCACCCTCACCCACTGCTGTTCGCGCCATCGATACAGAAGATGCACGCCAATTTCTCATCGCACAACAAAAAGAATTTATCGCCTTTTCTCAGGCTGCGGCTCAAAATCCTCAATCCATCAATGCGCAAGCCCCGTCTCGGCAAATGACCGGCAAGGTGGGGCAAGAAGATCCTGCCTCCAACACGCCAAGCGTGACCATAGACCAACTGAAACTATCGCAAGCCAGCCTAGAAAAGCAAAATGCAGAAACAAGATTGGCTGCCCAGCGTGCCTTGAAAGATGCTCAAAAACAATTGGACACGCTACAAGAAAACGTCAATCAATTGGTGCAGCTTACTGCAGCAGCTCCCATCAGCGTGGGGCTATCAACGCCATCCACTCACAACAAATCAGCCGAAAGTGGCAGTGGCATGCTGAACTTAAACCGCCTGCTAGAAGCGCCTCACAAAAACGCTTATCTTTGGGCCGCCCTCACGCTCTTAGGCGTGCTTGCTGTTTGGGCAGGGCTTCGAATTCAAAGCCGAAAAACAAGCCATACCTTGAGCACCTTGATGCCTTCTGAAGAGTTTGGGAAATCAGCTGGCATGGCGACACACAGCGCAAAGTTAGAAATGCCAGCCAACATCGCGGCACTCGATTTGAATTTAGATTTAACTCCCCAAGCCAACAACAAACTGGGCAGCGTCAGATCCCCTTCAAACACTGAGACTCTCCAGTGAGAATCGCTTTGGGCATCACCTACAACGGTCAGCCCTATCAAGGCTGGCAAAGCCAGACCACGGGTCTTACCATCCAAGACAAATTGGAAAAGGCCCTCAAAGAATTCACCACCCAAAAAGTCACCACCCTGTGCGCAGGTCGCACCGATGCGGGTGTTCATGGTTTGATGCAAGTGGTTCACTTTGATACGCCCCTTGAGCGCGACATGGGCTCTTGGGTGCGCGGCACCAACCGTTATTTACCCGATGATATTTCTGTTCAATGGGCGCACGAAGTTACAGCGGAGTTTCATGCGCGGGGCAGCGCCTTATCGCGCCGCTATGCCTATATTCTGCTTGAGTCACCTGTTCGCCCTAGCTTAGAGTTTGGTCGTGCAGGTTGGGTCTACCGCCCCTTAGATGAATCAGCCATGCGCCGGGCCTCCCAATTTTTGCTGGGTGAGCACGACTTCACATCTTTCAGAGCCAGCAGTTGCCAAGCATTGTCGCCCGTCAAAACCATGATGCGAGTCGACATTCACAAACACGGCCCCTACTGGCGTTTTGAGTTTGAAGGCAATGCCTTTTTGCACCACATGATTCGCAACATCATGGGCTGCATGGTCACCATTGGCCAAAGCTTTCAAGCGCCAGACTGGATGGCTGAAGTGATTGAAAGCAAGCGCCGCGACGCAGCCGCTCCCACATTTTCGCCAGACGGTTTGTATTTTCAAGGTCCGGTCTATGAGCCAAAATGGGGGCTACCTTCTACCACCCCCCCTTTTCACTGGTTGCCATGAGCTCTGACGTTCACAACACCCTCATCAAAATTTGCGGTCTCACCCGAGAAGCCGATGTCTTGGCTTGCGTCCAAGCCGGTGCCAACGCCATTGGTTTTGTGATGTATCCCCCAAGTGCCAGATACGTTTCGCCCGAACGTGCAAGCATCTTGGCCACATTGCTGCCACCCGGCACCACACCGGTTCTTTTGTTTGTCAATGCCAGCCTAGAAGACGTCCAAGCGGCCTGCCAAGCTGTGCCAAACGCCCTGATTCAGTTTCATGGCGACGAATCCCCCGCCGAATGCGAGCGTTTGGCTCAAGCCGTACAACGCCCCTACTGGCGCGCGGCCCGAATTCCCACAGAAAACACCACTTCGTTTGACTTGGTAAAATTCGTTCAAGATTACTCAAATGCCCAAGCCATTCTGCTCGACGCTCATGTTGACGGATACGGTGGTGGCGGGAAAACATTCAATTGGTCACAGCTTCCTCCAAACGTCAACGCTCACCTCGTTTTGTCTGGTGGATTGACGCCTGCAAATGTGACCGATGGCATTCGAACGCTGCGGCCCAAAGCGCTGTCTTTGGCCGTTGATGTCAGCTCGGGCGTAGAGCTAGATGGCCAAAAAGGCCTCAAAGACGTCCGGAAAATCCAAGAATTTGTGGCTGCTGTCAAAGCAGCCGATGCCATTGAGTAACAACATGAACGATTATCAGCAACCCGATGCCTCTGGCCACTTCGGCATTTATGGCGGCAGTTTTGTCAGCGAAACCCTGACACACGCCATTTTGGAATTGCGCGCAGCCTACGCCAAGTACCAAAACGATCCCGAGTTTATAGCCGAATTCAACTACGAATTGGCCCACTTTGTCGGACGTCCCTCCCCCATTTACCACGCAGCGCGCATGAGCCGTGAAATGGGTGGTGCGCAAATTTATTTGAAGCGCGAAGACCTCAACCACACTGGCGCGCACAAAATCAACAATACCATTGGACAGGCCATGCTGGCCAAGCGCATGGGCAAGCCCCGCATCATTGCCGAAACAGGCGCTGGACAACACGGCGTGGCCACAGCCACCATTTGCGCCCGTTATGGTCTGGAGTGCGTGGTTTATATGGGCTCAGAAGACGTGAAGCGCCAGAGCCCCAATGTCTATCGAATGAAATTGCTGGGCGCCACCGTGGTGCCTGTCACCTCTGGCAGCCGCACACTGAAAGATGCTTTGAACGAGGCCATGCGCGATTGGGTGGCCAACGTCGACAACACCTTTTACATCATTGGTACGGTAGCGGGCCCGCACCCTTACCCCATGATGGTTCGTGACTTCCAAAGTGTGATTGGCAACGAGTGTCTGAAGCAGATGCCCACGCTGTTGGCACAAACGGGTCTGCACAGCCAACAACCTGACGCAGTCATTGCGTGTGTTGGCGGTGGGTCTAACGCCATGGGTATTTTCTACCCCTACATCAACCACAAGAACACACGTTTGATTGGCGTAGAGGCTGCAGGCGAAGGCTTAGAGAGCGGCAAACACTCCGCCTCTTTGCAACGCGGTAGCCCAGGCGTATTGCATGGAAACCGCACCTACATTTTGCAAGACGAAAACGGCCAAATTACCGAGACGCACAGCATCAGCGCCGGCCTCGATTACCCCGGCGTTGGACCAGAGCACGCTTTCTTGAAAGACATTGGCCGTGCTGAATACGTCGGTATCACCGACCAAGAAGCCTTAGATGCGTTTCACTATTTGTGCCTCACCGAAGGCATCATCCCTGCACTGGAATCTAGCCATGCTGTGGCCTATGCCAAAAAACTGGCCGCCACCATGAAGCCCAATCAGTCCATTTTGATCAACATGTCTGGCCGAGGTGACAAAGACATTGGCACTGTGGCTGACCTCAGCAACGCCGACTTTTATTGCCGACCAAGTTGTGAAGGTCAAGGTGTTAAAGGTGGCTTGGCAATGGGTGAGCAACCCGTAAAAGTTTACAAATGAGCCGCATTACAGCCACCTTCCAACACCTGAAGGCTGCTGGTCGCAAGGCCTTGATCCCCTACGTCACAGCTGGCTATCCGTTTGCCGACGTCACGCCCGAACTGATGCACGCCATGGTGGATGCGGGTGCAGATGTCATTGAATTGGGCGTGCCTTTTAGCGATCCTTCAGCCGATGGCCCCGTCATTCAAAAAGCGGGCGATAAAGCCTTGGCCTTTGGCATTGGCACCTCGCATGTGATTGACATGGTGAAAGTCTTTCGCGAGAAGAACCATGCCACGCCTGTGGTGTTGATGGGTTATGCCAACCCCATTGAACGCTACGACTTGAAGCACGGCAAAGACAGCTTCATTCGTGATGCCTCCGCAGCCGGCATCGATGGTGTTTTGGTGGTGGACTACCCACCTGAAGAATGCGTTGAATTTGCCGCTAAATTGCGCGCGCACAAAATGGACTTGATCTTTTTGTTGGCGCCCACCAGCACCGATCAGCGCATGCAACAAGTGGCCGATGTGGCCAGTGGTTATGTCTACTATGTATCGCTAAAGGGCGTCACAGGATCGGGTGCCCTGAACACGGCTGAAGTTGAAGCCATGTTGCCACGCATTCGTCAAAAAGTTAGCATCCCAGTGGGAGTTGGCTTTGGCATCCGCGATGCCGAAACAGCAAAAGCCATCGCTAAAGTGGCCGATGCAGTCGTCATTGGTAGCAAAATCATTCAATTGATCGAAAATGAACCCCGCGATAAAGTAGCCAGCGTTGCTGCTGACTTCTTGAGTGAAATTCGCCTGGCGATGGACGCCTCAAACAACCCATAAGGACATCGGCATGAGTTGGCTCGAAAAACTGCTTCCCCCAAAAATTCTGCACACCGACCCGGCCGACCGCCGAAGTGTGCCCGAGGGTTTATGGATCAAGTGCCCCAAGTGCGAGTCAGTGCTTTACAAAAATGACTTAGAGCAAAACCAAAACGTATGCCCCACATGCAGTCACCACCACCGAATGGGTGCTCGTGCCCGCTTGAACAATTTTTTAGACAACGAAGGCCGCTATGAAATTGGCCAAGAAGTGGTGCCCGTCGACGCCTTGAAATTCAAAGACAGTCGCAAGTATCCCGAACGCATCAAAGAAGCCATGAGCAATACCGGTGAAACCGATGCTTTGGTGGTCATAGGTGGCGCAATTCACAGCATCAATGTGGTTGCAGCTTGTTTTGAATTTGACTTCATGGGCGGCAGCATGGGCTCCGTGGTGGGCGAGCGTTTTGTGCGTGGCGTTGAAACAGCCATTGAGCAAAAAGTACCCTTCATTTGCTTCACCGCCACAGGTGGCGCACGCATGCAAGAAGGCCTGTTGTCTTTGATGCAGATGGCCAAAACCAATGCCGCACTCACCCGATTGGCTAAAAAAGGTTTGCCTTACATCAGCGTCTTAACCGATCCCACCATGGGCGGTGTATCGGCTGGTTTTGCTTTCATGGGAGATGTGGTCATTGCTGAACCCAAAGCCCTGATTGGCTTTGCGGGCCCCCGTGTGATTGAAAGCACGGTGCGCGTGACCTTGCCAGAAGGTTTTCAGCGCGCCGAATTCTTGCAAGAAAAAGGTGCCATCGACTTTATTTGCGACCGCCGCGAATTGAAGATGCGCATTGCCAGCACATTGGCCATGCTCACACGTCAATCAGCCGACGCTGTGAGCTGATTCACTTCAAGCAGCGAACGAAAATCCGCTGCGTTTAGAAACCGCCAAATTGCAAACCTGCCAGCAACATGCCGGCAATTTGCAAGATCACCAGCAACACCAAAGGCGACAAGTCGATGCCGCCTAGCTGAGGCAAAGCATTTCGAATAGGCGCCAACCAAGGTTCTACCAACCGAGACAAAAGCATCATGCTGCCGCTGTTGGGCTGCACCCAAGACAAGACGGCATACAGCAAAATAATGACACTGAGGCCAGATACCAGCCAGTGCAAGACCCCAAACAGGCTGGCCACCAAAATACCCAGAAAAGCGGCTTGTGTCCCTGTCAGCACCCACATGGCTGTGACATGGCACAATTTCATCAACCACGCCGCCACCAGACTGGCCGTGTCCAAGCGCCCCATGGCTGGCAAAAAACGCCTGAGTGGCATCACCATCCAATCGGTCACAGCAAAGACAAAGCGCCCAATGGGGTTCTGAAAAGGCAGGCGTTGCCATTGCATCACCAATCGCATGAGGCAGGCACCACCCACCAAACCTGTGGCGACATCCAAGATCAAATTGACAATTTGTAGAAACACAGAAGTCCTCCGAGTACTCAAATGATAGCTTGAGCCCGAAGCAATCGTAAAATAACGGGTTCCCGCTGAATTTCAGCGTATTCAAGGGCTTTCTTGGCCCCCACTTTAGAAGCGCTCCTCATGTCAGACACGCCAGCAGAAAATCAAACCGCCCCCATCGTTGACGAAAACCAACTGATCGCCGAGCGCCGAAGCAAGCTCAAGGCCATGCGCGAAGCTCAAAAAAAGGGCAAAGGCGTTGCCTTCCCCAATGACTTCAAACCTAAAGATCGCGCAGCAGTTTTGACCCAAGCTCATGGCGACAAGGCAGCCGAGACTTTAAAAGGCGAAGGGATCACGCCAACCACCGCCAAAATTGCAGGCCGCATGATGCTCAAGCGTGTGATGGGCAAGGCCAGTTTTGCCACCTTGCAAGATGCTACTGGTCGATTTCAAATTTATGTCACACGCGACGACATTGGCGAAGAAGCCTACAACGATTTCAAGCATTGGGACCTGGGCGACATCGTGGCGGCCGAAGGCTATTTGTTCAAAACCAAAATGGGCGAATTGTCATTGCACGCCTCCAGCGTGCGCATGCTGACCAAGAGCCTGCGCCCCATGCCAGACAAGTTTCATGGTGTGGCTGACCAAGAAATCAAGTACCGTCAGCGCTATGTTGATTTGATGATGGACGAAGATGCGCGCAAACGTTTCATTGCCCGCAGCAAAGCCGTCAGCGGTCTTCGCGATTTCATGGTCAAACACGACTTCCTAGAAGTTGAAACACCCATGTTGCACCCTATTCCTGGCGGTGCCAATGCCCGCCCCTTTGTCACGCACCACAATGCGCTTGACCAAGAAATGTACTTGCGCATTGCGCCTGAGTTGTACCTGAAACGCTTGTTGGTGGGTGGGTTTGAACGGGTATTCGAAATCAACCGCAACTTCCGCAACGAAGGCATTTCCGTTCGCCACAACCCCGAATTCACCATGATGGAGTTTTACGCGGCTTATTGGAACTACCAAGACTTGATGGGCTTTACCGAGGAGTTGGTGCGGGATGCGGCTATGAACGCCGTAGGTCATTTGCAACTGACCTATGGCGGTAAACCCGTCGATTTGGCCAAGCCTTTTAAGCGCCTCACCATACGGGAAGCCATTGTGAAGCACACAGATGCTGGCGCAAAAGTAGATGACGCGGCATGGCTCACTCAAACCCTGCAAAAACTGGGCATGAGCGAAGCCAAGAACAAATTGTCTAAAAAATCATTGGCCGGCTTGCAAGTTTTGTACTTTGAAGAAACTGTCGAAGACAAATTGTGGGAGCCCACGTTCATCATGGAGCACCCCACCGAAATTTCACCCTTGGCACGCGCCAACGACCAACGCCCTGAGGTCACGGAGCGCTTTGAGCTCTACATCACTGGCCGTGAATTTGGCAATGGCTTTTCAGAATTGAACGACGCCGAAGACCAAGTGGCGCGCTTCCAAGCGCAAGTGGATGCCAAGGACAGCGGCGACGATGAAGCCATGTTCTTTGACCACGACTTTGTGCGCGCCTTGGAGTATGGCATGCCACCCGCTGGCGGTTGTGGCATTGGCATTGACCGTTTAATGATGCTGCTGACTGACAGTCCCAGCATTCGCGATGTGATTTTGTTTCCAGCGCTGAAGCGAGAGCACGATTAAAAAAAGAGTGCCAAAAGCCAGCGATCTTTTTTGGGGGCGGGTGACGGCATTCTTCTATTGTTTAGGCAAACGATCTGGTGGTCGGGCCACTTCGGCCACTTCTTTGACCTCAACATCTACCACCTCAGGCGCATTTTGTGTCCCTGCTCGCCAAGCGCCAAAGGGGGCTTTGTTGCGCGCCATGTCTTGATAGCGCTGCCAGAACACGGCCACTTCGGGTTTTCGGCCACGGACCAATGACCACAGTGCGCCAGAAATCAATGCCAATAACAAGATGCACAGCGTGCCCAAGACAAAAACCAGTCCTAGCAAACTGAAAAAGATTTTAAAAATCCAAGCAATCAATTGCATATCAGGGCAAGCAAGCCAAGGCTTGTTGGTAATGGACAGACCGCACCAAATCATCCCAAGCCAAGGCGGGCAATGTGGGTAGCAGCGCCAAGCGTCGTGCTTCACTCAAGTCATTAGGCTGCCACCAGCCCTTGACTTGCGCTTCGGCAAGACCTTCCAAGACCTCGTCAATGACTTTGCTGCCCTTCAAGGATTGATTGCACAGCAACGCCACATCACAACCGGCTTCGAGCGCCGCCAAGGCACCTTTTGTGAAGCTGATGGGTTGGCCATCTAACACGCGTGCGCCTAGCATCGACAAATCGTCACTGAACACTGCGCCAGTGAATTCCAATTGTTTGCGCAAAATTTCTTGTACCCATTTTTGGGAGAAGCCAGCGGGTCGTGCATCCACCTTGGGGTAAATCACGTGCGCGGGCATGACAGCACTCAACTCGCTGCTCAACCACTCGTAAGGTTTGGCATCTTCTTGGAGGATGGCTTTCAGGCTGCGCTTGTCGACGGGGATGTCGACATGTGAATCGGCCTTGACGTAGCCGTGTCCTGGAAAATGCTTGCCGCAATTGCCCATACCTGCACGCTGCAAGCCATGCATCAGGCTTTTGGCCAGTAAACTGACATTGCGCGCATCGCGGCTGAAAGCGCGATCACCAATGACGCTGCTTTCGCCATAGTCCAAATCAAGAACCGGTGTGAAACTCAAATCAACACCACAGGCGCGCAACTCTGAGGCCAGCAAGTAACCCACTGCTGTGGCAGCTTTGCAAGCCTTTAAAACACCCTCACCCGCCAGACCTTTGCCATCTTGAGACCACATCTCGCCCAAGCGTCGCATGGCAGGCAGATGGGTGAAGCCATCGTTTCTAAAGCGCTGCACTCGGCCGCCTTCATGGTCTACGCATATCAACAAGTCTTTTCGAACAGCCTTGATGTCAGCACACAAAACCGTGAGCTGCGCGCGGCTTTGCCAATTGCGTCCAAACAAAATGAGGCCACCCGTCAACGGATTTTTTAGACGTTTTTTGTCGGCAGCTGTGAGCTCAAAGCCTTCAATGTCGATGATAAGTGGTGCTTGTATGTTCATTTGGTTTTTTCCACGATGCAATAACTTCCCGCGTAATCTGCTTCGTCAGTGACGCTGATGTGTGCTTTCAAATGTTGGGACTCAAACCAGATTTTCAAGGCATCGTGCAAAACAATCACAGGTTGACCTGAAGGCAGTTTGCCAATTTCGCACGAACGCCAAGTCATTGGCATGCGCATGCCCATGCCAATGGCCTTGCTAAAAGCTTCCTTGGCAGAAAATCGTGTGGCCACATAACGAACACCCCGTTCTGGCCATCTGGCGCTGCGCGCTTTGTAAGTTGCAAACTCCTGGTCGCTCAAAACCTTTTGAGCAAAGCGGTCGCCATGCTTTTCCAAGCTGGCTCTGATGCGCCTGACATCACACAGATCGATACCGATGCCGTAAATCATGTTGGAAATCTGCTCGTTCAATTCAAAATAAAGGGGCGGGCCAAGGCTTTGATCATCGGCCTAAGGCATTTAAGTAGCCACGCACTGCAGCGGCGTATCCCACCTCTAGAGCGTCGGCCATTAAGGCGTGGCCAATGGAGACCTCCAACAAACCCGGCACAGCTTGTGCAAATTTGGGCAGGTTGTCTTGGTTCAAATCGTGTCCGGCATTGACGCCCAAGCCTTGCTCAATGGCTGCCTTTGCAGCACTAACGTACTCTGCCAAACAAGCATCGTTCGTGGGTGTGCCAAAGCTTGCGGCGTAGGGCTCGGTGTACAACTCCACACGATCAGCACCGATTTGCTTCACAAAAACCATTTGATTAGGCTCGGGGTCCATGAACAAACTGACGCGAACACCTAAGGACTTGCACTCGTCAATCAAGGGCTTCAGTGTGTCGGCATCTTTGGGAAATGACCAACCGTGATCGCTGGTGAGTTGACCCTCGCTGTCGGGCACGAAGGTCACTTGGTGCGGCCGGTAGGTTCGCACAAAACCCATCAATTGGTGAAACGGATTGCCTTCAATGTTGAATTCCCTGTCTGGCCAACGCTTCATCAAGTCGGCCAGGTCAAACACGTCGGCGGCACGAATGTGACGCTCATCGGGGCGGGGGTGAATGGTAATGCCCTGAGCACCCGCTTCCAGACACATTTGAGCCGCTTTCAAGACACTGGGAATACCCAAGTGGCGTGAATTGCGCAGCAACGCTACTTTATTGACATTGACGGAAAGCGCCGTTTTGGAATGAGGGGTCATGAAGGTCTCACAAACTTTGAATGTCGATCATCATTTGACGGGTCTTTAAAGTGCCGACACCACAATGGTAATTGAGTAAGGTGCGAAGTTGGGTGCGAAGTGGCGTCAACATGTCTAAGCTCAAACGAAGCGTGTCTGTAAATGGAGATTTTCCATCCAACGCGTTTTGCAGCGCCAGCCATTGAACGCCGCTCAAGGCGTGACGATCATCGCGGTGCGCCAACCGCAAGCCGCCTTCGGGCACCAAGCAATAGTCTCTCGCCTCATCCAAATCAGCCATGGTGAGGGTCTGAGAATTCAAACTGGGCAGCAGTCCAATTTCTCGAAGCAATAGCAACTCAAACACTCTGAGCGACGCCTGCAGCAATTCGCCTGGCTCTGTGGCCATGACGCGCACGGTGGCAGCGTAGGCATCAAACAATTTGGGATGAGGGTCTTCGCGCGCCAAAAGACGCAACAACAGCTCATTCAGGTAGTACCCCGACAGCAGCGCATCACCTGTTGGCATCACATGGCCACCGATCCACTCCACTGACTTCAAGGTTCGAATGTCTGCATCGCCACCAAAAGCAATTTGAATGGCTTGAAGCGGCAATAAAACAGGCCTGAACGAGGAGCTGGGTTTTTTGGCGCCCTTGGCCACCAAGGCAATGCGCCCATGGTGGCGAGTCAACACTTCCAAGATGAGGCTGGACTCGCTCCAGTCGTAGCGGTGCAGCACATAGGCGGGCTCATCCGAAATTCGTTTCAAGACAGCGGCCATGGGCTGCTCTTTTTACTCGTAACCGAAGGAGCGAACACGCGCTTCGTCGTCGGCCCAGCCAGAGCGAACCTTGACCCACAACTCAATAAATACTTTGGCATCCATGAGCTTTTCCAACTCTTGGCGTGCTTCGGTGCCAATGCGCTTCAGGCGCTCACCTTTGTCGCCAATGACCATGGCTTTATGGCCCTCGCGCTCTACCACAATGGTGGCGGCAATGCGAATCATGCGATTGGCTGAACGGCTGGGCTCCTCTTCGAATTTATCAATCACCACGGTGGAGGTGTAGGGCAATTCATCCCCCGTGAAGCGAAACAATTTTTCGCGAACAATTTCACTGGCCAAAAACTTTTCGCTTCGGTCGGTGAGCTCATTTTCACCGTACATCCATGCTTGTTCTGGCAAGTATTTTTCGCAATACCCCATCAGACGTTCAATGTCTTTGGCATTTTTGGCCGACATCGGTACAAATTCTGTGAACGGATGCCGCTCTTGCATTTCTTTGAGCCAAGGCGCCAACTCTTCGCGTCGGTTGACGGTGTCCAATTTATTGGCAATCAACAAAACAGGCACGTCGGGTTTGAGCAAAGTCAAGACTTTGGCGTCGGCGGTATTGAACATGCCTGCTTCCACAACAAACAGCACCAAATCGACATCTCCCACCGCACCCAGTACTGTTTTATTCAAAGACTTGTTGAGCGCCGTGTTGTGGCGTGTCTGAAACCCTGGGGTGTCAACAAACACATACTGGGTAGAACCTTCTGTGCGAATGCCCGTAATGCGGTGACGAGTTGTTTGCGCTTTGCGCGAAGTGATGCTGATTTTTTGGCCCACCAGCGCATTGAGCAAGGTGGATTTGCCCACATTGGGCTTGCCAACAATGGCGACCAAACCGCAACGTTGGGCGGGGTTGGTTTCTGTGTTCATCCGCAGGCCTTGACTTTCAAAATTTCAAGCATGGCAGCTGCCGCGGCTTGCTCACCAGCACGTCGCGAGGGGCCGCTACCGTGCTGTGAGAGACTGAGTTCGGAAATGTCGCAAGCAACATCAAAAACTTGTCGGTGTGCAGCGCCTGATGTGGCAACCACAGAATACTGAGGGAGTTGCAATTTTCGGCCTTGAAGCCATTCTTGTAACTCTGTCTTGGGGTCTTTGGCAGCGGCCTGCATCTGCGGATTGATTTCAACATTTTGAAACAATCTGTGCACCAATTGTTCTGCGGTTTCATAACCTGCATCTAGGAAAACAGCACCTAGCAAGGCTTCTAGGGTATCGGCCAAAATAGAGGGTCGGCGCTGTCCACCCGATTTCAACTCACCCTCACCCAACTTAAGGCAAATTGGAATTTGAAGCGTGAGGGCCAATTGATGCAGCGTTTCTTGCTTGACCAAATTGGCTCTGACGCGAGACAAATCACCCTCAGGTAAATCACTCAGTTGGGCGTAAAGTAAATGGGCAACGGCTAGGTTTAAAACTGAATCGCCCAAAAACTCGAGGCGTTCGTTGTGATCAGCGGAGTAACTGCGGTGCGTCACCGCACGCTCCAGCAAACTCGCATCTTTGAAGGTGTGCTGAAGGCGAACTTGCAATTGACTGAGATCGTCGTTCAAACGGATAGCCTGACAGTGAATTTAAAAAGTGGCAATTTCAATGAATGCTGACAAGTTCCAGACGGCAAGCTCAATTGAATGCGCCAATGCGTCCCAGATTTCCAAAATTCATCCAAACAAAAAACGCCCGACCGACGATATTGGCGTCGGGTACAAAACCCCAATAGCGTGAATCAAGAGAATTGTCTCGATTGTCGCCCATCATGAAGTAATGCCCTTCAGGCACCTTGCAAACGACACCCTCTACGGTGTAGTTGCACTGATCTCTGTAAGCAAAATCGTCAGCGCCTGGTATGAAGGCAGGACGCTCGTCATCCACAATCAAATTGTGTGGCTTGCTGCCCAGTTTTTCCTGTGATTGCTTGAAGTAGCGCATGACGGATTCATCAAAAAACTCTGGCAATGCCTCAGTCGGCACAGGCTGACCATTGATCGTGAGTTTTTTGTTCAAGTAGGCAACTTGGTCACCCGGAATAGCCACCACCCGTTTGATGTAATCCACACTGGGGCGCGGGGGGTAACGAAAAACCATCACATCACCGCGCGCGACGGGCGTACCTTGGGTCAGTTTGAGGTTGACCACTGGCAAACGAACGCCGTAGTGAAATTTATTGACCAAAATCAAGTCGCCCACCCACAGGGTTGGAATCATGGACCCGGATGGAATTTTGAAGGGCTCAAATAAAAATGAGCGCAGCACAAAAACGACCAAAATGACTGGGAACAGGCCTGCGGTCCAGTCCAACCACCAGGGTTGCATCAGAAGTCGATCGCGCGCTTCACCCGTGTCGGTGTCTTGACGATCGATGCCCATTTTGGACAATTCTTGTTGACGCTTGAGTTTTTCTTGGTCAAATTGCTCGACTGCTTTAAGTCGCTGCGGCCAAAAATAATACTTTTCAGCCAGCCAGTAAACCCCTGAAATGATGACCGCCATGAGCATCAGCAAGGCAAAGTTGCCTTCTATCATGCCGCTGTACCAAGCACCTGCATAACCGAGCAATGCAGCCAGCAAAAATCCCGTTAAGACTTCCATCAATCTTCCACCTGCAAAATAGCCAAGAATGCCTCTTGCGGCACCTCAACTGAGCCAATTTGTTTCATTCGTTTTTTACCCGCTTTTTGTTTCTCGAGCAATTTGCGTTTACGCGAGATGTCACCACCGTAGCACTTGGCCAGCACGTTTTTACGCAAGGCTTTGACGGTTTCACGGGCAATGATGTTGGCACCAATGGCGGCCTGGATGGCCACATCGAACATTTGGCGGCTGATGATTTCACGCATTTTGGCCACCACAGCGCGGCCTCGATAGGCAGACTGCGTGCGGTGCACGATGATGGACAGTGCATCAACCTTTTCGCCATTGAGCAAAATATCAACCTTCACCACATCGGAGGCGCGGTATTCTTTGAATTCGTAGTCCATTGAAGCATAGCCTCGTGAAACCGATTTCAATTTGTCAAAAAAGTCCAAAACGATTTCGCCCAAGGGCATCTCATAGGTGAGCATGACCTGACGACCGTGATAGGACATGTTGAGCTGGACGCCCCGCTTGACGTTGGCCAGTGTCATGACGGGACCGACATAATCTTGGGGCATGTACAAATGCACCGTGACAATGGGCTCGCGAATCTCTAGCATCTTGCCTTGGTCAGGCATTTTGGCGGGGTTCTCAACCATCACCACCTCACCATCACCTTTAACCACTTGATAGACCACACTGGGTGCCGTCGTGATCAGATCTTGGTCAAATTCACGCTCAAGTCGCTCTTGCACAATTTCCATGTGCAGCAAACCCAAGAATCCACAGCGAAAGCCAAAACCAAGGGCTTGTGAAACTTCAGCCTCGTAATGCAAAGAAGAATCGTTGAGCTTGAGTTTTTCGAGTGCATCGCGCAAGGAGTCATATTGGTTGGCCTCTGTAGGATACAAACCCGCAAACACCTGCGGTTGAATTTCCTTGAAGCCAGGCAATGCTTTTTCAGCAGGACCTAAATTATTGGGCAGCTTCTTTTCCAAGGTGATGGTATCGCCCACTTTGGCGGCTTGCAGCTCTTTGATGCCTGCAATGATAAAACCCACCTCACCGGCCTCGAGACTTTCGCGCGATTCATTGGCGGGGGTAAATACGCCCATGGTGTCTGCGTTGTACACAGTCCCTGTAGCCATCATTTTAAAACGCTCGCCTTTGCCCAATCTGCCATCGACCACGCGGACCAATATGACAACGCCAACATACGTATCGAACCAGCTGTCAACAATCATGGCGCGAAGGGGTGCGTTGGGATTTCCTTTAGGTGCAGGAATTTTGGCGACGATGGCCTCCAAAATTTCATCAATGCCCATGCCTGTTTTAGCAGAGCAAGGAATGGCTTCGCTGGCATCAATGCCAATGACGTCCTCGACTTCGGCTTTGGCATTTTCGGGATCGGCTTGAGGCAAATCCATCTTATTGAGAACGGGCACCACCTCGACGCCCAAATCAAGCGCGGTATAGCAATTGGCAACCGTTTGTGCTTCAACACCTTGACTGGCATCGACCACCAGCAACGCACCTTCGCAAGCAGACAGGGAGCGTGAAACCTCGTAAGAGAAGTCAACGTGGCCTGGGGTGTCGATCAAATTGAGATTGTAGATTTGTCCGTCTTTGGCTTTGTATTGCAGCGAGGCTGTTTGCGCCTTGATGGTAATGCCACGCTCTTTTTCAATGTCCATGGAGTCTAGAACTTGCGATTGCATTTCGCGCTCTTGCAAACCACCGCAACGTTGAATCAACCGATCGGCGAGTGTCGATTTGCCATGATCGATGTGCGCAATGATGGAGAAATTTCTGATGTGATTCATCAAGGACCAGCTACAAGTGTTTGAGATTCAAAGGAAGACAAGAAAAAAGGGCGCGTCGAATGAGGACGCGCCCTGAACCAACAATCAATGGCAACTGCGATAGTTGGGACTTCATTGTAGGCAAAAAGCCAGACACGTACAGCCCCAAAACAGCACTTTGCAGGTCGTTGCAAGCTTGCAACACAAAACTTATGCACAACTTATTCACAAACAAGGGTCGGTCAATATGAATAACTTGTGGGTGTTCTGTGGATCACCGGTGGACTGATGTAGGAAATCCCACATTGTGAAGCCACCCCTGTTTTTTTTGTCATGAATATTGGTTCAGGAACGAAGATTTTAACCATTTTCGAAAATCAACTTGCCAAAAAGTTAGTAAGCGCAAACATAAAAATATTTTTCAAAGATGGCAAGCCCTGTCATTCCAAAGGGGCTCTTGACATGTGCAAGATCAAGAAATCGGGCGAATCAGGGCAAATCGAGTTAACTCTCCCCGCCGAAAGAGCACGTTCACTGATTTTGACTTGTCCAATTTGCTCAATGCCGCAGCAAAGTCTTTGACTTGGCTGACCTCGATGTTGCCCACCGCCAAAATCACATCGCCTTCTCTCAATCCTGCTTTGATAGCAGGCTCTATCAAGCTTTCGACTCTGACGCCACCTTTGATTTTCAGTTCTGCTTTTTGAGGATCGGTTAAATCGGCAACCACCAATCCCAAGCCCTGCACAGAATTAGCAGCCTTCGGTTTTTCTTCAACTTCAACAGGCTTTTTAGCCACTTTTTCGGGCTCCAACTCAGCAATCACAATGCTCAACTCTTTGGTTGCGCCGCGCCTGAAAATGGTCAAGTTACTTTTTGTCCCAGGCTTTGTATTTCCGACCAATCGAGGCAGATCGGAAGACTTCTCAATTGGCTTGCCATCAATCTTGATGATCACATCACCAGGCTCCAACCCGGCCTTGTCGGCAGGCGCACCTGGCTCAATGCGGTTGATGAGTGCGCCCTCCGCTTTGCCTAAACCAATCGATTCAGCAAGCTCTTTGGTCACTTGCTCAATTTGAACGCCAATGCGTCCACGTGTGACACGGCCATTGGCGCGCAATTGCTCACTGACGCGCATGGCCTCGTCCATGGGAATGGCAAAAGAAATGCCCATGAACCCGCCAGAGCGAGAGTAAATTTGACTGTTGATACCAACCACTTCACCTCGCATGTTAATGAGAGGCCCACCTGAATTGCCAGGATTAATGGCAACATCTGTTTGGATAAAAGGCACGTAGTCACCGGTGTCACGCTGCTTGGCGCTCACAATGCCGGCCGTGACGGAGTTGTCAAGGCCGAATGGTGAGCCAATGGCCATCACCCACTCACCGACTTTTAAGCGCGACACATCACCCACCTTGACGGCAGGAAGGCCCGTGGCTTGGATTTTGACAACCGCCACATCCGTGCGTTTGTCGGCGCCAATTATTTTGGCTTTGAATTCGCGTTTGTCTGGCAAGGTCACCAGAATCTCATCGGCACCGTCAACCACATGGGCATTGGTCATGATGAAGCCATCAGCTGTCAAAATAAATCCTGAGCCGACGCCCCTAGGTTGCGACTCTTCGGGTGCTGGCGTTCGGCCTTGGCGAGGCGCCTGTCTGGGGGCATTGGGCGCATTTGGCGTGTTGGGCATTGGAATACCAAAGAATCGACGAAACAATTCTTGGGTTTCTTCGTCCATGCCACCGCCACTGCTGGCTGGACTGCGGGCTTTTTCAAGCGTGCGAATATTGACCACCGACGGGCCCACTTGTTCGACCAATTCCGTAAAGTCAGGCAAGCCCTTGACGATGGTTTGCTGCGCAAGTGCATGACTGGGGACAAGAACAAATGTGGTAAGCCCCAAGGACAAAAACAAGGCAAGCAGTGCACCCGTCGATTTAAAACTGATTAGTTTCATAAGCTACCCAAACTCCAATTTAATTTCTGCACAGAAAACTCATTTTGAGTCCGAATATACAGCGCAACGAAATCCATGCCAACGCTCAGGGAATGAACTCTTTGCAACCCAAAACCACTGCGTGCGTGATGTTGAATTGAGCAAAGAGACAAACAGATATTGCTGAAAATCCAAATGTACGCGGATTGCGTAACTGCCATGCAAAGGAGGGCCAATGAGGGGCTGATTCAAATGGTTGCTTGGAGCTGGACTGGGCTCCACCGAAACCGCTTGAGTCGGCAGTGAAAGCACAGATTGAACTTGCCAATCATGTCCATCCCAGCACAGCCAACTTTTGGTCAACCTATGTTTCAAGCTGTAGACAGAAAATAACATCAGCAACAGCCATGTGCCAAACAGGCCTGCCGCTCGCCAGACCTCAAAAAGGTCCACCAACAAACTGGCACTGAGCGCCAGAAAAGATAGCATTGCAAGGCCAAAGGGCCAATAAGTGGCCCAAAAAAAACGCCCCACCGGATATTCGACCGATGGCGCGTTTTGATTCAAAGGATTTAGATCCGACGGAAAACCAAGCTGCCGTTGGTGCCACCGAAACCGAAGTTATTTTTCAACGCGTATTCAATGTTGACGTCGCGTGCGGTATTGGCACAGTAATCCAAATCGCATTCTGGATCTTGGTTGTCCAAGTTGATAGTGGGCGGCACTTTTTGATGGTGCAAAGCCAAGACTGTGAAAATGCTCTCAATGCCACCCGCACCGCCCAACAAGTGCCCCGTCATGGACTTGGTGGAGCTGACCAAAGTTTTCTTGGCGTGATCACCCAAGGCCGCTTTGATCGCATTGGTTTCATTCACATCACCCAAAGGTGTGGAGGTGCCATGGGCATTCAAGTAACCCAATTGGTCGGCATTGATGCCGGCATTGCGAATGGCCGACACCATGGCTCGACGAGGTCCGTCCATGCTGGGCGCAGTCATGTGCCCCGCATCAGCGCTCATGCCAAAGCCGCAAACTTCGGCGTAAATTTTGGCACCGCGAGCTTTAGCGTGTTCGTACTCCTCGACCACCATCACACCAGCGCCTTCACCCAAAACAAAACCGTCACGGTCTTTGTCCCAAGGGCGGGATGCTGCTGCAGGATTGTCGTTGCGTGTAGACAAGGCGCGCATGGCGGCAAAGCCACCCAAGCCCAATGGCGAAATGGTAGCTTCTGAGCCACCTGCCACGACCACGTCGGCGTCACCGTATTCAATCATGCGGCTGGCTTCACCGATGCAATGAAGACCTGTGGTGCAAGCGGTGACAACGGCCAAGTTAGGACCCTTGAAACCAAAACGCATAGACACATGGCCAGCAATCATGTTGATGATAGAGGCTGGCACAAAGAACGGAGAAATGCGGCGAGGGCCGCGCGCTGTGTACTCGACATGCGTTTGCTCAATCATGGGCAAACCGCCAATGCCAGAACCAATCACGCAAGCGATGCGTGTGGCCAACTCGTCGTCTAAGGCTTCACCTGTGGGCAAGCCAGCATCAGCGACTGCTTGCGCAGCTGCGGCAATGCCGTAATGGATAAAGGAGTCCATCGTTCGCGCCTCTTTGGCGCTGATGTACTGCTCTAAATTGAAACCCTTCACTTCTCCTGCAATTCTGCAGGCGAAAGCTGAGGTGTCAAATTTGGAGATCATACCAATGCCAGACTGACCTGCTAAGAGATTGGCCCATGCCTCCGCCACCGTGTTTCCAACGGGGCTAATACATCCCAGGCCCGTAACAACAACGCGGCGACGGGTCATCTCAGATCAAGCCTTTTTGCTTTGGGCGTAGTCAATCGCCGCTTTCACAGTGGTGATCTTCTCAGCGTCTTCATCTGGAATTTCAATGCCAAATTCATCTTCTAAAGCCATCACCAGTTCTACGGTGTCCAGCGAGTCTGCGCCCAGGTCAGCAACGAATGCTTTCTCGGGTGTGACTTGTGACTCTTCAACGCCGAGTTGCTCAGCAATGATTTTTTTGACACGTGCTTCGATATCGCTCATGGATTCCCTCTGAGGGTTGTAAAAAAGGAGATTTTATCAGGACATGTGCATGCCGCCATTGACATGCAATTCCTGACCCGTAACGTAAGCTGCCAACGGACTGGCCAAATAGGACACTGCATGGGCAATATCCTCTGGTAAACCCAGTTTACCCAATGGAATTTGAGCCATCAGGGCTTGGTGCTGTGCCTCTGGCAAAGCGGCCGTCATGTCTGTGGCAATGAAGCCTGGCGCCACGCAATTGACTGTGATGTTGCGACTTCCCAGCTCTCGGGCCAAAGCGCGGGTCATGCCGGCCACACCGGCCTTGGCAGCAGCGTAATTGGCTTGTCCAGGGTTGCCAGCAGCACCCACCACGCTGGTGATGCTGATAATTCGGCCATAGCGCTGCTTCATCATGGGACGCATCACAGCGCGGCTCATGCGAAAAACAGCCTTCAAATTGGTGTCCAAAACCGCATCCCAATCATCGTCTTTCATACGCATGGCCAAAGTGTCACGCGTAATGCCCGCGTTGTTCACCAAAACATGCAAGCCGCCTTGTGACTTGACGATTTCGTCGATCAGTGCTTCGCCTGCAGCAGCATCATTGACGTTCAAATTGGCCCCACGGCAGCCCGGAAACGCCGACAAACCTAGAGAAATGCGTGCGGCGCCTTCGTCTGTGGTGGCCGTGCCAATGACTTTCAAACCTTGTTTGGCCAATTCCAGTGCAATGGCCGCGCCAATACCCCTAGAGGCACCGGTGACCAGTGCAACTTGGCCTTTGAATTCTGTCGTTGTCATGCCACCGCTCCTTTGGCTTCTGCCAAAGAGGCAGGGTCGAACACGGGCAGGCCCGTCATGTCAGCATCAATGCGCTTAACCATGCCTGCCAAAACTTTGCCTGGGCCACATTCAAGGACCATGTTGACGCCTAGGGCCTTGATGGCTTGAACGCATTCGACCCAACGCACAGGGCCAAAGGCTTGTCGATACAGAGCATCTCGAATCCGATCGGCGTCTTTTTCAATGGCAACATCGATGTTGTTGACGACTTGAATTTGAGGCAGTGCAAAAGTGGTGGCTGCCAGTTTTTCTTTCAGCTTTTCGGCTGCAGGCTTCATGAGACTGGAATGGAAAGGCGCTGACACAGGCAAGTTCAATGCACGCTTTGCGCCCATGGCTTTTAAAACTTCACAGGCTTTTTCAACGGCAGCTTTGCTACCCGCAATGACAGTTTGAGCAGGATCGTTGAAATTCACAGCCTCGACGACTTCACCGCTGTCAGAAGGGAAGGTGGCTTTTGCTTTCAAACAGCCTTCAATGACTTTCGCAGCGTCCATTCCCAGAACAGCAGCCATGGCACCCACACCCACTGCCACAGCATCTTGCATGGCGGCAGCACGGAATCGAACCAAGGGCGCTGCCTGTGCCAAGGTCAAAACACCAGCGGCCACAAGGGCTGAATACTCACCCAATGAATGGCCTGCAACCACAGCAGGTTGAGCACCACCTTCTGCCAACCAAGCCCGATAGGCGGCTATGGCAGAAACCAACATGACAGGTTGCGTATGGGTCGTTAAGGCCAAGGATTCTTTGGGGCCGCGATGAATCAGCGCACCCAAGTCTTCACCCATGGCATCAGAAGCTTCTTTCAAAGTTTCAAGGACGGCAGGATGATCACCCCAAGCGTCTAACATGCCCACCGATTGGGAGCCTTGACCAGGAAAAACGAAAGCAAATGAGCTCATGATTTCAAAGCGCTGTGAATCAATATTTTAAGAGGACCGAGCCCCAAGTAAATCCACCCCCAACGCCTTCGAGCATCAGGGTTTGGCCTTTGGTAATTTGCCCAGACCGCACACCGTGATCAAGCGCCAAAGGAATAGAGGCAGCGGACGTATTGCCGTGTTGATCAACTGTGACGATGACTTTTTCCATTGGCATTTTGAGTTTACGCGCAGTGCTTTGCATGATTCGAATATTGGCCTGATGGGGCACCAGCCAATCGATGTCAGTTGCGTTCAAGCCAGCTTTACTCAGAGAGGCAAGGGCTGTTTCTTCAAGAACGCCAACAGCCAATTTGAAAACGGCCTGTCCATCCATTTTCAAAACGGGATCACCCAAAATGGCACCCCCAGAAACGTGCCCCGGCACGCACAAAAGTTCTGAATATTTGCCATCGGCGTGAATGTCGGTTGCCAAAATGCCTGGCGTGCTAGAGGCCTCCAACACAACGGCGCCAGCACCATCACCAAACAACACGCAGGTGGTACGGTCTTTAAAATCAAGGATGCGGCTAAAGACTTCTGCACCGATCACCAAGGCTCGTTTGGCCGTACCGGTTTTGATCATGGCGTCAGCCACCGTCATGGCATAGATGAAGCCGCTGCAAACCGCTTGCACATCAAAAACGGGACACCCCACAATGCCTAATTTACTTTGTAGCAAGGCGGCTGTGGAGGGGAACACCATGTCGGGTGTGGAAGTGGCCACAATGATCAGATCAATGTCAGAGGGTTGGCACGCAGCCGCCTGCATCGCTCGCTGGGCTGCTTCGGCCCCTAAATCACTGCTGCCAACGCCTGCATCCACAAAATGACGTGCGCGAATGCCAGTTCTTTCTACGATCCAATCGTCAGAGCTTTCGACGCCTTGGGCCGCCAACTCAGCAACAAGATCAGCATTGGTCAGTCTTCTTGGAGGCAAAAAGCTGCCTGTGCCAGAAATACGAGAATAAATGGTCATTCGATAGCGGCCGGGTTGGCTGGATTTTCGGCAAGTCCTTGTGCATTCAACAAAGGGGCTGCGTGTGCAATTCGAGCAGCAACACGACTAAGCAGTTGATGTCTGGCAGCATCATACGCCCGGTTCAAGGCGACGCTGAACGCCAGTTCATCGGCCGAACCATGGCTTTTGAAAACCAAGCCGCGCAAACCCAACAGGGCAGCGCCGTTGTAGCGACGATGATCAACTCTGTTTTTAAACGAATTTAGAACGGGATAAGCAAAGATAGCTGCAGTTTTGGTGAAAATGTTGCGAGAAAACTCAGATTTAAGAAATCCACCCATCATGGTGGCCAAGCCTTCACTTGCCTTCAGCGCCACATTGCCAACAAAACCATCGCACACCACAATATCGACGGTTCCCTTGAAAATATCGTTTCCTTCGACATTGCCATAAAAATTCAAATCGCCGGAGTTACCAGCAGATCGCAACAGTTCACTAGTTTTTTTGATGATTTCGTTGCCTTTAATGGCTTCTTCGCCAATATTTAAAAGGCCAACACTGGGGCTTTCATTGTCTTGCAAGACAGAAACCAAGGCCGAGCCCATGACAGCAAACTGCAAAAGATGCTCGGGTGAGCAATCGACATTGGCACCCAAATCCAGCATGGTGGTACTACCGCCCTTGAAATTGGGCATTTGGCCCGCAATGGCAGGCCGATCAATGCCGTCCATGGTTTTAAGAACATATCGCGCAATGGCCATCAAGGCGCCAGTATTTCCAGCTGACACGGCAGCATCGGCCTCGCCCGCCTTCACCAACTCGATGGCGACACGCATGGAAGAGTCTTTTTTCCTACGCAGGGCCACCTCTAAAGAGTCTTCCATCCCAACCACCTCAGTGGCTTCAACGATGACAGCGCGCTCGTGGTGGAATGAAGCCAGTGCGTCTGCTTGGCCAACCAATTGCAAGCGCGCATCAGGGTGCGTGTCCAGAAAATGATGGCAAGCGGGCAACGTGACCTTGGGCCCGTGGTCTCCCCCCATGCAATCTACAGCAAGGGTGAAAAATTCTTTGGATGACATGTTGTCAACAGACACAAATACAAAGGCCCGAGGCTACCTTGAATGTAGCATCGGGCCTGTATTTCAAGCGTCAATTAAGCTTCTGACTTGTTCTTCAGAACTTGGCGGCCACGGTAAAAACCGTTGGGGCTGATGTGGTGACGCAAATGAGTTTCGCCGGTTGTCGGCTCGACAGCGATACCAGGCACATTCAGCGCATTGTGCGAACGGTGCATGCCACGCTTAGAAGGTGACTTTTTATTTTGTTGAACAGCCATGATGGCTCCTTGGATGCGTTGGAAGCAGCGTTGTTGAAGATTAGGACAAACGTCCTTTTCTGGCCAAGCGCAAAAAGCGCAACGCGGCTTAGGGTTAAACAGTGAATGAACTCACGCGCCCTCACAGGCACGAAGCCGCTGATTATAGCCCAAACTTTTAGCCCCATCCAGCGCTTTAATTTGGTTTATTCTTCAATTGTGCCAATGCAGCAAAAGGGTTCGGTCGTGCCTCCAAAGCCTCATCGAAGGCTTCATCGACAGCCGACATTGGCACCAAATTGGGGCATTTTTTATGCTTGGGCACAAGGGGTGCAGACATGATGAGCTCGTCTTCAATGAGTTCCAAAACGTTCAATTCAGGTGCCAAAACCAGCAAATCCTCCTCGGATTCGTCGTCTTCTGCTTCTGCCGTCGCTTCATCCGAGACAAATCGAAAGGCGGCGTTGGCTTTCACAGCCAATTTAACCGGGCCCATGCACCTTTGGCACTGCATGGGCAAATCTACTTCGGCTTTCAGATGCATCCAAATTTGAGAATCGCCACCCGAAACGAGCACCAACTCACCTTGGATGTCCCATGAAACCTGGGTCGGCTGCCCAGAATCTTGCAAAGAGGACTCAACAGGGCTTATAGCCAATTCAGCCAATCTGCCAAATTGGGCCAGGCTCAGTTGCCCTTGCAAACTAAGCCCCTCTCTTGCAAAAGCCTTGACATTGAGGCGATTCAAATCAAATTTTTTATCCATGCCTTCAGTGTAAGAGAATTGAGGGATGTCCAAAGACAAACAACAACCCACATTAGCCTCGTCTGGCCGCCCTCTGATCTTGGGCTCGACCTCTCGTTACCGCAAGGAATTACTGACTCGACTGCGAATTCCATTTGAAACTGCGGCGCCAGGTGTGGATGAAACGCCACACAGCAACGAATCACCCAAAGACTTGGCGCTCAGGTTGGCGCTTGCAAAGGCTCGAGCCGTTGCGCTCAAAAATCCAGAGGCCGTCGTGATTGGCTCTGACCAAGTAGCAGACTTAGAAGGGACACCCTTAGGCAAACCTGGGAACCACACCAACGCCATCTTGCAACTGCAGCGCATGCGCGGCAAAACGGTTATTTTTCAAACAGCGCTGTCAGTTGTTTGTATTGCCACTGGTTATGAGCGCACCGATTTGGCTGAAGTCAAAGTGAAGTTTCGCGACTTAAGCGACGCTGAAATTGAAACTTATTTACGGGCCGAAGAACCTTACGACTGCGCAGGCAGCGCCAAAAGCGAAGGTCTGGGGATTGCGCTTTTGGATGCAATTGACAACGACGACCCCACGGCCTTGATCGGCCTGCCACTGATCAGAACATGTCAAATGCTTCGAGAGGCAGGTGTGAAATTGTTATGACACAGGGTGAGCGCCAATTTGGCAAACTTTTTTTAGTGCCCGCCCCGCTTGACTTTGGTTGCGACGAAGACATTGATCTGCAACAAGTGATGCCCATGGGAACTATTTCGGCAGCCTCCAACATCACTCACTGGATTTGCGAGAACGCCAAGACCACACGCGCCTATCTCAAACGAATCGATGCATGCACCCCTTTGAAAGCCAGCATCCAAACACAAACCATTGTCGAGTTGCCAAGACAAGTGCATAAGAAAGGCGATCACCTGGGCAGCTTTGATGCCAAGCCCTTATTGACAACTGTGCTGGAGGGCGAGGACATGGGCTTGGTAAGCGAAGCTGGCATGCCAGCAGTCGCCGATCCAGGCAGCTCAGTGGTTCGTGCAGCGCACGAACTTGGCATTCGAGTGATTCCCCTGGTCGGGCCTGTTTCACTGCTATTGGCATTGGCCAGCAGTGGCTTGAACGGACAAAATTTTGCTTTTGTAGGGTACCTGCCGCAGGAGCCCCAAGATCGCGCCAGAAGAATTAAGGAGTTAGAACAATTCGCTTTGAAGTCTGGGCAAACTCAACTCTTCATTGAGACCCCTTATCGCAACGCGGCACTTTGGTCATCACTGGTTCAAACTTTGCAGCCGGGTAGTCGACTGGCGTTTAGCAGCGGTTTGACATTAACGAGTGCAGTCAATCAAAGTTCGACAACGCAGCAGTGGCGGAAGTTGCCCTTAGGACAAATGCCAGAAGGTCTGAACAATCAGACGCCAGCCGTTTTTGCAATTGGCGTTTAAGCAGTCCATTCAACAAAGCCCCAACTTGAAGCTGTTCCAAAGTCGATTAGCGAATGACGGTACTTGAGCGCATGGCTTTCCATGCGCCTTCTCCCATGGCTGCGCCAAAGCGCTTCACCAAACGCTCAGCCACATTGTCATGGCGTGAATAGTCAACCAGCTCTTCAGCTTTCACCACATTACGGGCCACTTGATCGAGGCTGGCCAATTCATCGGCCAAGCCCAACTCAACCGCTTGCTGACCCGTCCAAAATAAACCACTGAACATGCCTGGTGTTTCTTTCAAACGATCGCCACGACCTTTTTTAACCACCGCAATGAACTGCGAATGAATGTCGTTCAGCATGAACTGCGCATGTTTTCGCTGCGCCTCGGTCTGCGGGCTAAAGGGGTCTAAAAATCCCTTGTTTTCACCCGCCGTCATGAGCCGTCTTTCGACGCCGAGTTTGTCCATCAAGCCCGTAAACCCAAAGCCATCCATGAGCACCCCAATGCTGCCCACAATGCTGGCTTTGTCGACATAGATTTTGTCTGTTGCCGCAGCAATGTAGTAGGCCGCTGATGCACATGACTCTTCAACCACGGCATAAATGGGCTTCTGATGAAGTGCTTTGAGCCGAACGATTTCATCGTTGATGATGCCGGCCTGAACGGGACTGCCACCGGGAGAGTTGATGAGCAAGATCAAGGCTTGCGAGCCGGAGTCTTCCAAGGCGGCGCGCATTGAAGCCACCACATTTTCTGCACTGGCATCTGCGCCATCTGCAATTTCGCCTTTGATATTGACCAGAGCGGTATGCGGCTTTGTGATGCTGGTAGAAGTTTGGTTATGTGAAAACACCTGCCACAGCACCACCAACCAAAACAACAACCAGCCCAGCCTCAGACCCACTTTCCATCGACGCGAGGCTTGTTGCTCTTTCAAATTGGACTGAACCAAATCTGACAAGATCTGACGTTCCCAATTGGCCTCAGCGCTTTGAACGGAAGACTGTGCAGATGTACCCAAGGAAGCCTGACGATCCATGGTCTGGTTGGGTGGAATCGATGATTCAGGATTTTCAGAACTCATGTGAACTCAAAAGGTTTTAGATTGAAATCAGTATGCCAGTGAACCACACCGCCTTGCTCCGACAAGGTGATTGGGATCAAACCGCCATTGCAAGGGCCGCCCGCGCAGGCGCCAGAATCAGGACGGTACAAAGCACCATGTGTGGCACAAATGAGGAATTGTCCAGTTGTATCGAAAAATCGGTTAGGTTGGAAATCCATTTCCATGGCCACATGGCTGCAACGGTTCAAGTAAGCATGCGCCACCCCCTTGAAACGGATGGCAAAGGCCCTGCACGTTTGACCGCCATAGATCACATCAAAAGGAATAGCCAAACCCCCATCGCTCAGGTCATTTGAATGGCACAAAGTAATAACGGCCTTATCAAGCATTTTCAATCAGCCATTGGCGCAGTTCAGACACAGAATGCGCAATGAACTTCGGCTTCAAATCGTTGAAAGCAGAAGGCTCGTGAGCGCCATAACTGACCCCGACGCTGGCACATCCTGCGTTCAAAGCCATTTGTAAATCGTGGGTGGTGTCACCAATCATCAAGGTGCGCCCTGCTTCCACACCAAATTCCCGCATCAACTCATTCAGCATGATTGGGCTGGGCTTGCCTGCTGTTTCATCTGCTGTGCGTGAGCCATCAAACACGCCCTTTAAGTCAACGTCATGCAAGGCTTCGTTCAAACCTTTGCGGCTCTTCCCAGTGGCAACCGTTAACCAATGGTGTCGCGATTTCAACTCAGCCAACAAGGGCAAGACGCCGTCAAAAAGAACAATGTCGTTTTGCTGCGCCGTGTAGTGGTGGCGATAGCGCTGTCCAAGTTCTGGGTATTTTTCAACAGGTACATCGGGGGCGGCGTGCGCCAGTGCTTGCATCAATCCCAAGCCTATGACATAAGACGCGGCTTCTTTGCTGGGTTCTTGCCCGCCGACATCGACGACAGCGCGTTGAATGCAACGCGTGATGATGGCGGTGGAATCAAACAGCGTGCCATCCCAATCGAAGGCGATCAGGTCAAACTGGCGGGAACGTGGACTTGGGTTTGGCATGATTGACATACAGTTGCAGTTCAGAAGGTAGGTTTGATTTCAACTCGACTCTCTTGCCGGTAGCAGGGTGAGAAAACTGCAGGCGCCAGGCATGCAAGAACATGCGCTTAAGGCCCTGTTTTTGCAGCGCCTTGTTCCATTCGAAATCACCGTATTTATCGTCCCCGGCAATGGGGTGCCCTTGAGAGGCCAAGTGCACCCTGATTTGGTGCGTCCGTCCTGTCTTGATGGTGACCTCTAACAAGGTGCAACCCACCAAGCGCTCTGCCACCTTGACCAAGGTGATGGAACGCATGCCATCAGGGTCCTCGTTGGATGTGATCTTCACACGCCGCTCGCCATCTGGCAAAAGGTATTTGTGCAGCGCGCTGTCAATGACCCTTAACTTTTCAGGCCAACTGCCTTGCACCAAGGCAAGGTAAGTCTTGCCTGTTTCCCGCTCCCTGAATTGGTCTTGAAGGTGCTTGAGGGCACTTCTTTTCTTGGCCACCAGCAAAATGCCACTGGTTTCACGGTCCAATCGGTGCACTAATTCGAGCAGTTTCGCCAAGGGCCTGGCTTGCCTCAACTGCTCAATCACCCCAAAACTGACGCCAGAGCCCCCATGCACTGCGACACCCGCCGGTTTGTCGATGGCCATCAAAGCGTCGTCTTCTAACAACAGGGGGAATTCTCGGCCCGGCGCTGGTCTAGCCGCCTTTTCAGCGACTTTGTCCGAAATTCTCACAGGCGGTAGCCGAACAACATCACCCGTCTGAATGCGTGTATCTGCCGAGGCGCGCCCCTTATTCACTCGCACTTCACCACTTCGGATGATTCGATAAACGTGCGTTTTCGGGACCCCTTTGAGACGCCGAATGAGGAAATTGTCCAAGCGTTGGCCGGCCGACTCCTCGTCCACAGTGAGCCATTTAACCTCCACGGCCGGATATGTGGCCGCAGAAATGTCCGAATGTGTGGCTTGAGGCCCTATAATGCGGTTCACCGGCGTTGTGCTGTAAGTGGTTGATTTGAATGGAAATGAATTCCTGATGACAGGAGTTTAGTTCACTCTCCACCAACAAGCGCCGTAAGTTCGATGCCGCCATGAGCGAAATCTGCAGACTGAAGGCCAGGGCCAACAGTGGCAGACGACCTTTTTGGTTGGACCGATGCTTTGAAACCCAGATACGGAATATTTTTATTCAGCAGCTTTTCAGCTACTGAACGGATTGAATCGAAATGAGTGTGTTGTTTGGATCTTTGCTGTCTTTCTTGCAGTGGCTGTTTGCTCAGCTCGAGACACCATTGCCTGCACGCGCTCACAGCCTCGAATCTTCCACGCGCCCTTTTCCACATTCCAGCGACAAATTTGCGCCCATGAATGTCGGAATTTTTTGGCAATTCCCTTCGTTTCAAACGTCAGTCTCGGCACCTTTGGCTCCTTGAGAGCTGGTTGTTAAACAGGTGATCCAACCCCAACGCCACATTTGGCGGGGATGGTTTTGCTGACATATTGAAAAAGAAGGGACGCATCATGAAACGGATGCTGATCAACGCCACGCAGGCTGAAGAACGCCGCTTGGCCATCGTCGATGGACAAAAACTACTCGACTACGAAATTGAAATTGAAGGCCGCGAACAACGCAAAGGCAACATCTACAAAGCGGTTGTCACGCGTGTCGAGCCCTCTCTTGAAGCCTGCTTCGTCGACTACGGCGAAGAACGCCACGGCTTCTTGCCTTTCAAAGAAATCTCCCGCCAATACTTCGCCGAAGGCGTGCCTGTTAGCCAAGCGCGCATCAACGATGTCATTCGTGAAGGCCAAGAACTCTTGGTACAAGTGGAAAAAGAAGAACGTGGTAACAAGGGCGCGGCCCTCACCACCTTCATCAGTTTGGCCGGCCGCTATGTGGTCCTCATGCCCAACAACCCACGCGGCGGTGGTGTTAGCCGACGCATTGAAGGCGACGACCGTGCTGAGCTTAAAGAAGCCATGGACCAGTTGGAGTATCCCAAAGGAATGTCCATCATTGCACGCACCGCAGGCATTGGACGCAGCGCGCCCGAATTGCAATGGGACTTGAACTATTTGCTCAAGTTGTGGACCGCCATTGACGGCGCCACGCAAGGTGCCAAAGGCGCCTTCCTCATTTACCAAGAGTCCAGCTTGGTCATTCGCGCCATTCGCGATTACTTCAACAGTGACATCGGCGACATCCTGATCGACACCGACGACATCTACGATCAAGCTCAGCAGTTTATGAGCCACGTGATGCCCGAGTTTGCACCGCGTGTGAAGCGCTACCGCGACGATGCACCGCTGTTCAGCCGTTTCCAAATTGAGCACCAAATTGAATCGGCTTATGCACGCACGGTGCAATTGCCCTCTGGCGGCGCCATCGTCATTGACCACACTGAAGCCTTGGTGTCGGTTGACGTCAACTCTGCTCGCGCCATCAAAGGCGGTGACATTGAAGAAACCGCTACGCGCACCAACCTTGAAGCCGCCGACGAAGTGGCCCGCCAAATGCGTTTGCGCGATTTGGGTGGCCTGATCGTCATTGACTTCATTGACATGGAAGAGTCGCGCAACCGTCGTGATGTCGAGAATCGTCTGCGCGATGCGTTGCGTCAAGACCGTGCACGCGTTCAGTTTGGTTCCATCAGCAAGTTTGGTTTACTGGAAATGAGCCGCCAACGCTTGAAGCCTGCGCTCGCTGAAGGATCCTCCATTCCTTGCCCTCGTTGCGGCGGCTCAGGCCACGTTCGCGACACAGAGAGCTCTGCTTTGCAAATTTTACGCATCATCCAAGAAGAGTCTATGAAGGACAACACGGCCGCAGTGCACGCGCAAGTGCCTGTGGAAGTGGCCTCTTTCTTGTTGAACGAAAAGCGTCCTGAAATTGCCAAGATTGAATTGAAGCAGCGCATCAATGTGTTGTTGGTTCCAAATAAATCTTTGGAAACTCCGCACTACAAGCTAGAGCGTTTGAAGCACGACGACCCTCGCTTGGACAATATCGAAGCAAGCTACACCATGGCTGAAGTGGTGGAAGATCCCACCACCGTCACGCGTCGCTCGCAAGAGCCCACCAACCGTCAAACACCGGTCATCAAAGGCGTGTTGCCTGACGCACCTGCGCCAGCGTCCTTGCCGAAGGCTCAAGTCACAAAGCCAGCTCCAGCTCAAACCAGCCAAAGCCTTGCAAAAACTGAAAGCTCAGGCGGTTTCTTTGGTTGGCTGAAGCGCTTGTTTGGCGGTACGACAGAAACCAAAGAAGAGCCTGCCAAAAATGTGGGCAAGCGTGGCGAACGCACAGCGCAAGATGGCGAGCGCAATGAACGCGGCGAACGCAACGGCGATCGGCGGGGTGGACGCGGTGGCCGTGGCGGCCGTCGTGGCGATCGGAATGATCGCGGTGAACGCACTGAAGGCGCAACCGAGCGCAACGAAAGCACTGAAACACGCGCTCCGCGCGAAAATGGCGGCAACCGCCGAGGTGCAGAACGCAGCGATCGCAATGGTCAACGTGGTGAACGAACTGAGCGCGGCGAACGCCGTGAAAGCTCCAACCCCAATGGCAACAATGCCGTCGACACTCAAAATGTCAATGCTGAAGCGACAGATTCAAGCCAGGCAGACACGCGCAATGAAGCACGCTCAGAAAGAGCCCCTCGCGGAGAAGGCAGACGCGAGCGCGGCGAAGGCCGCAGAGAACGTGGTGAGCGCGGTGAGCGTCGCAGCAACGAGAATACTCGCCAAAACAGCGGCTCTGAAAACACAGAGAATCTCGGGCCAGCCCAAGCTGAGTTGAACTACAACAATGACAACCAGCCCAATGGCGCTTCAGAGTCAAGTTCTCAAGGGGAAGAGCGTCAAGATTCTGCAAATGGAACGCCAGAACGCAGAGAACGTCGCTCCCGTGATCGTTATGGCCGCGATCGCAGAGAACGCAACACCAACAGCGACGGTAACAATCCCGAGAATTTGCAAACTGATCAAGCTTCGCAAGAAGTGCAAGCTCAAGAACAAGCACCCGTAGCGCGCTCCTACTTTGACCGTGCGGCAAGCACCGCTGCGCCCGTGGACTCAACGGCCAAAGCAGAGCCAGTTGCATCCGCAGCGCCAGCCGCAGTATCGGTTTCAATTCAAGCTCCAACTCAAGCTCTCGCCTCAGTCCCAAGCTTGCCTAAGGTTCAAGCCTACGAATTGCCCATGGCAAGCCTCGTGCAAGTCGCAGAAGGCTCAGGTCTGCAGTGGGTCAACTCTGATCCAGAAAAAATTGCACAAGTTCAAGCTGCCATTGCGGCCGAGCCCAAAGCCGAGCATATTCAGCGTTTGCGACCGCCCGTTGTCGTACACGATGAAGGGCCCTTGGTCTTGGTGGAAACTCGCAAAGACTTGAGCGACATGAAACTGCCTTTCTAATGGCAGCAAGTGGCCAAAAGATGCACAGAACCTGAGATTCTTGCTTCTGTCAAAAAAGGACTTGCGGGTCCTTTTTTTATTCCATTGCCGCTTTCTTCAAGGCCGTTATGGCTGCCGACAGATCTTCTCTTTGTTCGGCAAGCTCTGCCAATGAGCGCCAAGCCTGTCTGCGTATGACGGAATCTTCTAGCGCTGGTGCAGCTTGTGAAAGAAGCAACTGAGCCTTTCCCCACAACTGTCTTTTTTGACACAAGCGTCCAGCTAAAAACTGCAAAAGAGGTTCACGTGGATTGCTTTTTTGAGCCGACTCAATGAGTGCCAACCAATCACGCTCTTCGCTTGTATCTTGTCCTGTGAAGCTTTTCTCTAAAGCTTGGGTCAACTTCAATTGTTGCGCCTTGGACAAAGTCTGAGGGCTTGCTTGCCACCTGACCCAAATGGGCTTTAACCAAGCCCTCATCACAACCGGCTCTCCCTTGAGGCTTAGCCAATGCAGTGCGGCTTGAATGGCCAGATCGGGTGACAAACGCTGCGCTTCACCCAAACGAGCCCAAAGACGCTGCATTTGTCCTAACTCATGCGTTTTTGCAATCAATTCAAAAACCAAGCTGCGAATCATGCTCTCGGCAGCTTCTGAAGCAAAAGCGCGATGCTTGATCAGCAACAGCGCGGTGTCCAAAGCCTGCGATGATTCACCCGCCAAGCGCGCAGCCTTCAATCGCAATCGCATGGCCAATGTTCGACGTGATACACCGAGTGGCAAGCGATCTAACCAAAGCAAACTCTCTGAAGCATCTCTGTCATCCAGTGCCCATCGAGCGGCACGCAGCATGCTACCTTCCATCAGAGATTGACGCAGATTGGCGAAGCCGCCAGCTGGCTCTTGCAAGGCCTGGTCCAAATGGGACTGACGTGTGACTTTGTCATGCAATGCATGGGCAGATTCAGCCACCAAAATGTGCGCAACACAACGCAAGGCGCCTGCATGCTCCAATATTTCACCACCATCGGACAAAGACTTTTCTCTGACAAGCACCATCTCAGCAGATTTGCGCGCGCGCAAAAATCTGCCTTCCATAAACTGGGCCATGGCATCTAGCAAGGCACCATGTGCCGCACGTTCCTTTTGTTGCAAGCGCCAGCGCTTGGCTTGCCGAGGCAACTCAAACAAGGCTGTGAGTGCCCGTTGCGCCCAATGCAAGGTCAATAAAATCATGACCAGCCCAAACAAAACCAAATTTAGGGAGAGATCGACGCGGTAGGGCGTCCAGAAAATGGCAACCGTGCCGACGTTGTTTGAAGCCAGCAAGGCCGTGGCCACAGCCACCGCAAACAAACTCACAAGCCAAAGTGCTGCGCGCATGCCGTTTTACTTTCCAGAGGAGGCGGTGGCCAATGCAGCCATCGTGCCATCGAGTCTTGGAATGGCATTGCCTTTGCTCAATGCTTGCGCTTTCTCCAACAATTGCAGCGCATGTTGTGTTTTGCGAGCTCCTGGGTCGAAATATTTTTTCAAGACTACGGCGACTGCTTGCATGTCTGCGCGGGCTGCATCGTTTTGTCTGGCCAACAAACCCAGTCTTGCATTGAGCAATTTAAGTTTCAAATTCTCACGCAGAAAAAATCCTTGCTCAGGAGCTAAGAGTGCTGCCTCAGGACTGTCGATGCGGCTCACCCTCAATAAGCCACGCGCTTCAAGCATGAAACGGTCAAACACTGAACTCCACCAAGCCGAATTCTGAGGGGTGGCCGGATTTGGATCAGCTGACTTGGAGGGCGTCAATGACGATCGGTTCATTTCATTGGCCAAGGGCAACTCATCGGCCAAGGCCACAATTTCGTCCAACACCAACAACATGCCGGGCAGGTCTGTAATTTGAACTGATTTGACAAGCTCAAGGTCGCGGTCAATGGCTCGTTGAATGCCAATCAAGCGCGGATTGGATGCTCTTTGAAGGCGCGCTTGGGCGGTTTTGAGAACGCCCAACAAAGGCTCCAAGCTACTGGTTAATTGAGCCTGCTGCTGAGCCAGCCGCAAAGAAGATTCAATGTCCAAAATCAAGTTTTCATCACGTGAACGCGACAAAGTTTGAATCAACTCCTCCAGTTGAGCCCGCTGTAAGCTAGCCTCGCCCAACCGAGATTCAACCAAAGCCATTCGGGAAGCACTGTCTTTCACGCTGTCTTGTGCTTGCTTGGCCCAGGCTTTGGCTTCCAGAGATTGTTGACCTGCATCTGCACTTTGCCTTGCCAGTTGGCCTTGAATGCGCGAAAGCTTTTCCCAGAGCAGGCCACTGAAAAGAATCGCCACGACAGCCAACAGCACAGGCAACCAAAATATCAAGGGTCGTTTTTGCGCCCTTGTGTCCTGCATCGATGTGATCGCAGGCTGGACAGTTGGTTCCTTAGAATTTTCAGGGCTCATGCCAACGATTTTATAGATGCCTGCAATGAACTGAGCCCTGGTGGGGCAATAGCAACAGCGCCCCAACCCATTTTTTGAGCCAAGTCAGCCATTCTGGGATGTGTGACAGTGGCCTTGGCCATTGACCAATTGGCCAGCGGGCACTGAGTGACAAGGGCTTGAAGGGCAGCTGAACTGCTGAACACCCAGATGGCGCCGTCAGCAATGAATTGTTGAACTTGGACCTTTTGAGCCTCTGTCAATTGGGTGGGGGTGCGTTGATAGGCAGCAATGGCAGAAACCTTGATGTGTGCCTTTTCAAGCTCTAAGGCCAGCCAATCTCGTCCCGCTGTTGCTCCCGACTCATCAGCACCGCGAACAAACAGCACATGCATGCCGTGAACCACTTGTGAAGCCACGACATCCCACAGGGCCTCTGAATCGAGTTGCCTTGACTGCGATGCAGGTTGATCAATCTGGCCGGCAGGGATACCGGATTGCGCCAAAGCGGCCGCTGTGCCCGGACCCGTGCACCAAGCACGCGCCATCTGAAAGTGCTCAACCCAATCGGGCTGATGACGAAGTGCGTGCGCCAAAAATCGAACGGCATTGGCACTGACAAACATGACCGCTTGACTCCGTTTTAAAAGCACCAACGCATCTAACGCAGTTTGTGCGGTTAAAAACTCAGACAGTTCGAGCAATGGAAATCGAATGGTTTTGAAACCTGCTTCATTCAATGATTTAACCCAAGCGCTTGCATCTTGCTCAGGCCGTGTGACCACAACTTGCGTCATGGCCTTGTGGCGGGATGAATCAATGGGCACCGCCACGCCTCAGCTCCGCTGCCACTTGGCTCCCTAAACTTTCAGCCTGTTTAAGACTACCCACATCAGCAACAGTTTGAGCCCTGACCAAGGTGCTTGCGCCCTCTGGGTCACCCCATGCCGCACGCAGACTCAATGTGGCGCCAGACAATGTGGCATGCGCCGCCAAAGGCATGGAGCAACTGCCGCCCATGGCGCGGCTGACGGCGCGCTCTGCTGCCACTGCCAACCAAGAAGTTGAGTGGGCCAAGGGCTTCAAGGCATCGATCAAGTCGGCTCGGCCAGTACAAATTTCAATGCCCAAGGCACCCTGCCCTGCCGCCGGTAACATTTGGTCGGTGTCAAAGACATGGCGAATTCGGTCAGACAATTCCAAGCGCTTCAAACCCGCTGCAGCCAAAATAATGCCGGCAAAGTGGCCCTCGTCCAGTTTGCGTAAGCGCGTGTCTAAATTGCCACGCAAAGGCTCAATTTTCAAATCAGGGCGCAGTGCTCTGAGTAAAACGGTTCGGCGAAGGCTGGACGTGCCCACCACGGCACCTTGCGGCAAGTCCAGCAAAGTGGCGTATTGGCTGGACACCCACGCATCACGGGGGTCTTCCCGCTCCATGACGCAGGCCAATTCAAAGCCCTCGGGCATGTCCATGGGAACGTCCTTGAGGGAGTGCACTGCTATGTCGGCCCGCCCCTCTGAAAGCGCCACTTCCAGCTCCTTCACAAACAGGCCTTTTCCGCCCACTTTGCTTAAACTTCGATCCAGAATTTGGTCGCCCATTGTGGTCATGCCAAGTAGCCGCACAGTGTGACCGCGAGACTGAAGAATGGCCTGGACATGCTCGGCTTGCCACAGGGCTAAACGGCTTTCACGCGTGGCGATGACGATGGGGCGCTGTAAATTGGATGGCATAAGGGATTTCAAGCAATAACTTGTTCGTAATTTTTCAATTAAATCAAATGCTAGCACGACAAAAGACCTGTTAAGTTGGCCGCAGGCATCACAAGCCTCGCAAACCGATAAAATCTGGAAATGTCTAAAAACCAATTCGATCAAAAGTCCCAGGCCTGGTCGGCCTTGTTTTCCGAGCCCATGAGCGACCTGGTCAAGCGCTATACCTCTAGCGTGTTTTTCGACAAGCGACTTTGGCAATCGGACATTCAGGGCAGCCTGGCTCACGCTGAGATGCTGTCGGCCCAAAAAATCATCAGCAGCCAAGATCTGACCGACATTCAGCGCGGCATGGCGCAGATTACCGACGAAATTACCAAGGGTCAGTTTGACTGGAAACTGGACCTTGAAGACGTACACCTCAACATCGAAGCACGCCTCACTCACATTGTGGGAGATGCAGGCAAACGTCTGCACACAGGCCGAAGCCGCAATGACCAAGTGGCCACCGATGTGCGCTTGTGGTTAGTCAGCGAAATAGATCTCATCAGAGAACTGTTAAACGATCTGCAAAAATCATTGATTGAAGTGGCTGAGCGCAATGTGGAAATCATCTTGCCGGGCTTCACGCATTTGCAAGTGGCGCAACCCGTGAGCTTTGCGCATCATCTGTTGGCTTATGTTGAAATGTTTGCACGTGATGCTGAACGCATGGCCGATGTGCGTCGCCGCACCAACCGCCTTCCCTTGGGTTCTGCCGCATTGGCTGGCACCACTTATCCGCTTGACCGCGAGCGCGTGGCTCGCAGTTTGGGCATGGTGGATGAGCAGGGCCAAGCTTGTGTCTGCCAAAACAGCCTTGATGGCGTCAGCGACCGCGACTTTGCCATTGAATTTACAGCGGCGGCTTCACTGTGCATGGTGCACATCAGCCGCTTGAGCGAAGAACTGATTTTATGGATGAGCCAAAACTTTGGCTTCGTGAAAATTGCCGACCGTTTCACCACAGGCAGTTCCATCATGCCGCAGAAGAAAAACCCCGACGTACCCGAATTGGCACGTGGCAAAACAGGCCGCGTGGTGGGGCACCTCATGGGACTCATCATGCTAATGAAAGGCCAGCCGCTGGCGTACAACAAAGACAATCAAGAGGACAAAGAACCTTTGTTCGACACCGTGGACACGCTGAAAGACACCTTGCGAATCTTCAGCGAAATGATCGGTGGACAATTGAATCCACAAACGGGCCAAAAAGAAGGCGGCATTAGCGTCAATGCTGTAGCCATGGAAGCTGCTACTAAAAAAGGTTACGCCACGGCTACCGATTTGGCCGATTATTTGGTTAAGAAGGGGCTACCCTTCCGCGATGCGCACGAGGTGGTTGCACATGCTGTTAAAACAGCGCAAACACAAAACTTGGACTTGAGCGAACTGCCCCTGACCACTTTGCAGCAGTTCAACCCTAGCATTCAAGCCGATGTATTCGAATGTCTCAGCTTGGTGGGGTCCTTGAATGCCCGCAATACTTTAGGTGGCACTGCGCCAGATCAAGTCAGACAACAAATTGCGCGTCATCATGCTCGTTTGGATTTTTAAAAAGAGGTCAAGATGGAAACCAATCAAATTGAACAAGCTGCGGTATCCCCCTATGCCGCTGGTCTTAGCTTGGCCCTGCATTTGAAATCTGTGAACTTTGACAGCGAAACAGAAACATTGGCCAATCCCTCCATCATCAAGAATGCCACCATGTCAGGTTGCGGTAGCGTCAGCTGCAGCTAATTAGCTTGAATGCCAAGCCTCCTCAGTAGCACAATAAGAATTGGAAATTAAAAATGTCCGTGATCACCACCATTGAAGAGTTACGTGTACTGGCTCAAAAACGTGTTCCGCGCATGTTTTACGACTACGCCGACAGCGGCTCTTGGACAGAAAGCACCTACCGCGCTAACGAAAGTGATTTTCAAAAAATCAAATTGCGTCAGCGGGTTGCGGTCAACATGGAAAATCGCAGTACAGCAAGTACCATGATTGGGCAGCAGGTGGCCATGCCGGTCGCCATTGCGCCCACCGGCCTGACAGGCATGCAACACGCCGACGGCGAAATTTTGGCCGCACGAGCCGCCAAAAAATTTGGTATCCCGTTCACTCTTTCAACCATGAGCATTTGCTCCATTGAAGATGTTTCCAAAGGCACTGACGGCCACCCTTTCTGGTTTCAGCTGTATGTCATGCGAGATCGAGACTTCATTGAGCGCCTAATTGAACGCGCACGTGCTGCCAATTGCTCAGCTTTGGTCATTACCTTGGATTTGCAGATTTTGGGTCAACGTCACAAAGACTTGAAGAACGGTTTGTCGGCACCGCCCAAATTAACCATCGCCAACATGATCAATATAGCGACCAAACCGCGCTGGGCTTTGGGCATGCTGGGCACAACGCGCCGCGAGTTTGGCAACATTGTGGGGCACGTTAAAGGCGTTGAGAACATGGGTTCACTTTCTGCTTGGACAGCTCAGCAGTTTGATCCGCGACTCAATTGGGGTGATGTGGAATGGATCAAAAAACGCTGGGGTGGCAAAATCATTTTGAAGGGCATTCAAGATGTTGAAGATGCTCGTCTGGCTGTTGAAAGTGGTGCCGATGCCATGATTGTGAGCAACCACGGTGGCCGTCAACTTGACGGCGCCCAAAGCAGCATTGAAGCCTTGCCCGCCATTGTGGATGCCGTGGGCAAACAGATTGAAGTGCACATGGACGGTGGCATTCGCAGCGGTCAAGATGTGTTGAAGGCTCGCGCGTTGGGCGCACAAGGCACGTACATTGGTCGCGCCTTTTTGTATGGCCTTGGCGCCATGGGCCAGCCCGGTGTAGAAAAAGCACTGCAAATCATTCACAACGAATTGGAATTGACCATGGCCTTTTGCGGCCGCACACAAATGGACACGGTCGACAAGAGCATTTTGTTGCCAGGCACTTTTCCTCAATAAAGTGTCTCTCTTTGCTTTGAGTTTGTGACTGACATCAAAGCACCTTCAGCGCCGCTCACGCGGCGCATTGCCCACCTTGACATGGACGCTTTTTATGCGTCCGTCGAGTTGTTGCGTTACCCCCAACTCAAAGGCCTACCCGTGGTCATCGGCGGTGGCAGACGCAAAGAAGATGACCTGCTGGGGCGCTTGCGTTTAGCCCATCCAGACTTCGAATGGTCTGCCGACAACTTGTCTGAAATACCCTTGGATTTTTTCCCGCGCATTGAGGGCTATACCGGCCGCGGCGTCATCACCACGGCCACCTATGCGGCCAGGCAATTTGGCATTGGCTCGGCCATGGGGCTCATGAAAGCCGCCAAACTCTGCCCTCAAGCCATTTTGTTGCCGGTGGATTTCGATCAATACAGGCATTACTCGAAAGTCTTCAAAGGCATCATCACGGAAATTGCCCCGCTCATGGAAGACCGCGGCGTAGATGAGGTCTACATTGATTTCACAGAGGTGCCTGGCGGTCAGCGTGAAGGCGGCAGGGTGTTGGCACGCTTGATTCAAAAATGCATTTTTGAAGCCACTGGCCTCACCTGCTCTGTGGGCGTTGCACCGAACAAACTGATTGCGAAGATGGCCAGCGAGTTCAACAAGCCCAATGGCATTTCCATCGTTCATGAAGAAGACTTGCAAACGGCCATTTGGCCCTTGAGTTGCCGCAAGATCAATGGCGTGGGCCCCAAAGCAGATGAGAAACTCAAACAACATGGCATTCAAACCATTGGCGAATTGGCCGCCTGTGAATTGCCTTGGCTGCAATTGCACTTTGGCAAAGTGTATGGCGCGTGGTTGCAAGAGGCGGCGTGGGGCCGTGACGAACGACCCATCAGTACCGAAAGCGAGCCCGTCAGCATCAGCCGTGAAACCACCTTCGAAACCGACTTGCATGCTGTACGTGACAAGGAAGAATTGGGAAAAGTTTTTACCAAGCTTTGCCAACAATTGGCCGCCGATTTAAAGCGCAAGGGCTACGACGGCAAAACCATCGGCATCAAGCTGCGATATGACAACTTCAAAAGTGTGACACGAGATCAAACCCTCACCTTTTACACACAAGATGCCAAAGAGATTCGAAAGTTTGCGGGATTGTGTTTAAAGCGGGTGGATTTGTCGCGCAAACTCAGATTGCTGGGCGTGCGCGTTGGGTCTTTGGTCAAACACGGGACAGCACCCGAACCCAACGCAAGTTACAGTTCACTGCAATCCTCCAACCCAGAGCTCAACGAGGCCAGCCCCGATGGACAAACTCAATTACTTTTCTTTGACGACGAATGACAATGTCGCCCATTTGGTGCTGAACAAGCCCGAATCGTTCAACACCATGCATCCTACATTTTGGCGCGAACTGGATACGGTGCTGCGCCAGTTGAACGATGCTGGCCTGGCACGGGCCTTGGTCATTTCTAGCACTGGCAAGCATTTTTCTGCGGGCATGGCCCTAGAAACTTTCTCTGGCGCCATCTCCATGGACGCTGACAGCGCAGAGGGCCGTGCAGCCATCTACGACTCGCTCACCGACATGCAGTCCACCTTCACACTTCTTGAGAGCATGCGCATCCCTGTGATTGCTGCCATTCATGGGGGTTGTATTGGAAGTGGGGTCGACATGGTCACGGCTTGCTGCATTCGCTACGCCACACAAGACGCATTTTTCTGCATTCAAGAAATCAACATTGGCCTGGTGGCCGACGTGGGTACTTTGCAACGCTTGCCCAAATTGCTGCCCATGGGCTTGGTTAAAGAATTGGCTTATACCGGCCGCCGCTTGAGTGCAGAGAACGCTTTGAAACACGGCCTGGTGACCCAGGTGTTTGAGACCCAAGAAGCTTTGGTGGCAGGTGCGCTGGCATGTGCCAAAGAAATGGCCAACAAGCCGCCCGTGGCCATTTGGGGCACCAAACAAGCACTCAACTATGCTCGCGATCACAGCGTAGAAGACAGTCTGCGCCAAATGGGTTGGTTGCAAGGCGCCATTTGGAGCAACCCGCATATCCGTGAAGCGATTGCGGCCGCAAAAGAAAAAAGACCCGCGAAGTTCCCGCCACTTGCGCCGCTCAAAGGCTTTAAAACTCTGGGCTAAAGCAAGCTTGCGTCAACATCAAATTATTGACGCGCTGTGCGAATATTTTTAGGCGGCGATTGTGGGTGACTGGTGCGCCAAGGGTTGATGTCCAAGCCGCCACGCCTTGTGTAACGGGCATACACCGACAGCTTCAAAGGTTTGCAGCGCGTCCAAATGTCCATGAAGATGCGCTCCACGCATTGCTCATGGAATTCATTGTGATTTCTGAAACTCACAATGTATTGCAGCAAGCCTGCTTGATCAATTTGATCGCCCGAGTATGAAATTTGAACACTTCCCCAATCGGGCTGACCCGTCACCAAACAATTGCTTTTGAGCAAGTGACTCACGAATGTTTCAGTCACTGGGGCTTCATCTTGTTGAGCCTTGAGTAATTCTGGCGCGGGCTGATAGTGTGTGCACTCAATGTCCATGCGGTCTAAGTTGAGGCCATCCAGTTCATGTACAGGCTCTTTGTCAAACTCTTCAGGGAAAATTATTTTGACGCCGCAGCGCGCAAGAATTTTGCTGCCATGCCACAAAGCCGTGTCTAAATCTTCTCGCATGCAACCACGCACCGCTTGCACATCGACAAATTGCGTGGCATTGAAACTGTTCAAGTAAAGCTTGAAAGATTTACTTTCAATGATGTGTGTGCTTTCCGCGGGTACCGTGATGTGCGCAATGGCCACTTGAGGCTTGCCCTTCAGATTGAGCCACGATAGTTCAAACGCAGTCCACAAATCTGCACCAAAGAAAATAGGAGAACCTAGAATGCCCAACTCTTCGCGCTTGACCGCTCGTGGAATAGGAAACAACAAGGACGCATCGTATTGATCGACATAGGCGCTGTTTTTGCCCAGCTGAGATTGCTCTGGCTGGTTCATACCGCACCCTTTTCACGACGACGGAAAACCCAGCGATTGACATCAGACTCAGAGGCCGCATAAGCATAGCCCTCCAAATTGAAGTCTTTTAACTTTTCCGGAATTTGAATGTGCTTCTGAATGGCATACCGCGCCAGTAAACCGCGCGCGCGCTTGGCAAAGAAACTGATCACTTTGTACTTGCCGCCTTTGTATTCTTCAAACACACACTCCACCACTCTCGCCTTCAAAACCTTTTGATCAACCACCTTGAAATACTCTTGCGAGGCCAAATTGATCACCACAGGCGCTTTCTCTTTTGCCAGCTGCTCGTTGAAATGGTGCGCGATGCTAGCGCCCCAAAATTGATACAAATTTTTGCCACGTGGATTGGTCAAGGCAGTGCCCATTTCCAAGCGATAGGGTTGCATCCAATCTAAGGGGCGCAACACCCCATACAAGCCACTCAAAATACAAAGGTGGTCTTGCGCCCACTCAAGGTCCTTGGGCTTCAAGGACTTAGCATCTAGGCCGTCGTAGACGTCGCCGTTAAAAGCCAATACAGCCTGTTTTGAATTTTTGTCGCTGAATTTAGGCCGCCAGGCTTCATATCTGGCCACATTCAAAGCAGCCAAGTTGTCACTCAAATCCATTAATTCAGAAATTTGAGCCGGCGTTTTATGTTTCAATACCTCTATCAATTCTTCAGATTGAGAGACAAATTGAGGCAAGGTGTGTGGCACCCCCTCCGCTGGGGAGTGGTAATCCAACGATTTAGCAGGAGACAATAGAAGCAACATGCGAAAAATCCTTTAAGACCTCAATTATCTTGCAGGTGACACTACTTTGCAGGCAAAGGCATTAGCCTCAAATTGTGTCTATTTTCATCGCAAATCATTCAAGACCGCCAACGCAAAGTAAAACATAATGAGCCTTCTTTTTTCCGAGTATCAGCTCCCCGCCCCCAACGGCCCCCTCAAGTTGACCAATCGCATCGTGATTGCACCCATGTGCCAGTATTCGGCCGATCATGGCAAAGCCACCGATTGGCATTTGGCGCACTGGACTTCTTTGCTCAACAGTGGTGCTGGCTTGGTCATTCTAGAAGCCACCGCCGTGACCGAAGAAGGCCGCATCAGCCCGGGTTGTTTGGGTTTGTGGAATGACGCTACGGCCGAAGCTTTGCAAGACAAATTAGGCCGGGCTCGAAAACTGGCACCCCACGTACCCGTTGCCATTCAAATTAGCCACGCTGGCCGCAAAGCTTCCAGCGCTGCCCCTTGGCATGGTGGGCAACTGCTAGATTCGGCACATGGAGGTTGGCAACCCCTCGCACCCAGTGCCTTGCCACATCTGGCCACTGAAATGCCCCCCACAGAATTGGACGCTGCAGGCCTTGATCGCATCAAAAATGCCTTCGTCAAAACAGCCGAGCGTGCGCAAGACATGGGCATTGAAATGCTTGAACTCCATGCGGCGCATGGTTATTTGCTGCATCAATTTTTATCGCCCATTTCAAACAAGAGAACCGATGCCTATGGGGGCTCTTTTGAAAACCGCACACGATTTATTCGAGAAATTTTTTCAGCTGTGCGGGCTAAGTTCAATGGCGTTTTAGGCATTCGTCTTTCAGCCACCGATTGGGTTGAAGACGGCTGGAACCCTGAAGAGACAGCCGACTTGTCTGTGCGCCTGAAAGACGCAGGCGCTAACTTTGTCCATATTTCCTCAGGCGGGGTTGCCGCTCAACAAAAAATTGCAATCGGTCCTGAATACCAAGTGCCTTTTGCCAAAACAGTGAAAGACAAATCCGGTCTACCCACCATTGCAGTCGGCTTAATTACGCAAGCTCAACAAGCCGAGGCTATTTTGCAGCGCGGTGATGCCAACCTCATTGCCTTTGCCAGAGCCTTTTTGTTCAACCCTCGTTGGGCATGGCAAGCGGCTACCGAATTGGGAGGGGTGGTGCAAGCCAGCGAACAATACTGGCGCTGCTTACCCCGAGAAGCACAATCGGTTTTTGGCAACGTCAAAGTTGGGATGCGTTGAAACCATGAACACGCCCGCCTTTCAAAGCGTTCAATTTACCAACGGCTATGAGTTCACTCAAGGCACTGGCTACACACTGCCCGAATATGCTTTTGTGACACCGCCAGAGTTGGTACAAAACAAAACTTTGCGGCATGCAGTCGTGATTGCGGGTGGCGGTATCACAGGCCTAACACTGGCATGTTCTTTGGCCAACTTAGGCATCAAAGCGGTTCTCTTGGACGAAGACAACACAGTAGGGGTCAAAGGCGCCTCCTCGCGCGGCATTTGCTACACCCAAAAATCACTGGAAATTTTTCAAAAACTGGGCGTGTTTGATCGAATCGCCAAAAAAGGCATTCAGTGGAGTGTCGGCCGGACATTTGCGGGTGACGATGAGGTCTACAACTTTGACCTCAAACAACAAAGCAATTTCAACCTTTCACAACAACCCGCTTTTATCAACATTCAACAGTTTTATATTGAAGGCTACTTGGTAGAGCGAATTCAAAAGCTGGGTTCTGTCGATTTGCGCTGGCAATCACGCATTACAGCCTTCAAGCAAAACAAAGACTTCGCAACACTCAGCGTTGAAACACCTGAAGGCACTTACCAACTTCAAGCCGACCATGTGATCGATGCCACGGGATCGCATACCCCGTTTCACGCCTGGACTGGTGTCGGCATGGAAAGCAAAAAAGGCGATGACCGTTGGTGTATTGCCGATGTGCGCTTTGACACGCACCCCCCCACCGAGCGCTACACCTGGATTGAAGCGCCTTTCAATGAAAACCGTGCCGTTTGGCAGCATCTGATGGCCGACGATGTGTGGCGCATTGATTACCAAATGGAACCCAATGCCGATGCGGCTTACATCAGCCGTGAAGATGTGGTGCGCAAGCGCTTAGAGCGTCAATTTGGCAAGAAGGTGAAGGTTGACATTGTGTGGGTGGGCCCTTATGCCTACAAGAGCCAGTGCCTGACCACCTTGCGCATGGGCCGTGTGTTTTTCATGGGCGACACTGCCAAAATTGTGAACCCTTTTGGCGCACGCGGTGGCAACACCGGTGTGGCCGATGCGGACAATTTGGCTTGGAAATTGGCAGCCGTGCTGCGCGGCCATGCAGACGAAGCGCTGCTTGAGAGTTACAACGACGAGCGACTTGAAGCTGCGCAAGAAAACGTGAAAGTCACGCGACGCACAGCCAGATTCTTGCGACCTGCCGATGGCATTGAACGCGCTTTTCGCAAAGCCACCATCAGCTTGGCCAAGCAGTTCCATTTCGCACGTTCACTCATCAACACTGGGCGCATGGCAGTTGCCAACACTTACCGCAGCTCAAGGGTCTGCGGAGACAATGGTGGCATCTCTGTTCAAAACGTCAAGATTCAATGGCGTCCTGGCAAAACAGGCGAACTGAACGACCTGCTTCAATGGGCCGATGGCAGTTTGCTCATTTTGGTATTTGGCGAGCAGTCCAAGGCGTCCCTCAAACGACTTCAAGAACTCAGCACCTCAGGCCTGCCGGTTAGATGCGTGCAAGTCCTTTCCAAAGGCGACAGCGCACAAGCCCGCGAACATATTTGGGACAAACAAGGTCATTTGAAAAGTGTCTGCGCCGCTGTGCTGGCCAGCGGTTGGGCAGTGATTCGACCCGATGGTTATTTGGCAGACACCGGCCAAGGTGTGAACGGTGATTTGATTGCCGCTGTAGCCACCTCTTTGTGCCTTTGATTCAATTCGGACTCACCATGATGAAAACAGAACTGAACTTACAAGACGCCGATGGCTTTTATGAACAATTGCTGAATGCGCATGAGGGGCTGAGCGCAGAGCAATCAGAGCAACTCAATATGCGCTTAATTCTGCTGCTGGCCAATCAGGTGGGAGACGCATCAGTCCTTAGAGATTGCATTGAATCGGCAAAGAACTAAGCCAGATCCTGTTTTTAGCCTCGAAAAATGGGCCCTAGCCCAGTAAAATCACGGCTTTAGTCCTTTCATGACATTGCCTCTTGGCAATCTCTAAATACCCAGCCCATGAGCAACGAGTCAACCACCGCAATCCAGCAACCCGGCCTTGAGAGCCTGTCCAAGTCTTTTGAGCCTGCTGCACTTGAAGCCCATTGGGGTCCTGAGTGGGAAAAGCGTGGCTATGGCGTAGCAGGGCACCGCGGCACCCAGACGCCGCAAGCAGACGCGCCCAACTTTGCCATCCAGTTGCCCCCGCCCAATGTCACGGGCACCCTGCACATGGGCCATGCGTTCAACCAAACCATCATGGACAGCCTCACCCGCTACCACCGCATGATGGGCTACAACACCGCTTGGATTCCCGGTACCGACCACGCGGGCATTGCCACGCAAATTGTGGTTGAGCGCCAATTGCAAGGCCAAGACATCAGCCGCCATGACATGGGCCCCACGCCCGCTGAAGCACGCAAAAATTTTGTGTCCAAAGTGTGGGAATGGAAAGAACAATCGGGCAACACCATCACCGAGCAAATGCGCCGCATGGGCGACAGCGTAGATTGGACGCGCGAGTACTTCACCATGGACGACAAGTTGTCCAAAGTGGTGTCCGAAACCTTTGTGAAGCTGTACGAGCAAGGCCTCATTTACCGAGGCAAGCGTTTGGTGAGCTGGGATCCTGTGCTGCAAAGTGCGGTGTCAGATTTGGAGGTTGAAAACATCGAAGCCGATGGCAAGATGCACTTCATCTTGTACCCGTTTGCCGATGGCCCTCAACTCATTGATAGCGTGATGCAAAAAGGCATGACCATTGCCACCACCCGTCCTGAAACCATGCTGGCCGATGGTGCGTTGGCCGTTCACCCCGAAGACGAACGCTACAAACATTTGGTGGGCAAAAAAGTAAATTTGCCTTTGTGCGATCGCCAAATCCCCATCATTGCAGACAATTTTGTTGACCGTGAATTTGGCTCCGGTTGCGTGAAGATCACGGGCGCCCACGATGCCAACGACTACGCATGTTCCATGCGTCACAACTTGCCCCTCATCACCATCTTCACATTGACGGCCGCTGTGAATGAAAACGGCCCAAAAGCCTATCAGGGCATGGACCGCTTTGTAGCCCGCAAGGCCGTGATCAAAGACTTGGAAGAACAAGGCTTGCTGATTGAAATCAAGCCCCACAAACTGATGCTGCCCATTTGCTCACGCACCGGTCAAGTGGTGGAGCCAATGCTCACAGACCAATGGTTTGTGGCTGTGAACAAAGTCAGCCCGCAAGACCCAACTGGCAAAAGCATTGCGCAAAAAGCCATTGACGCGGTGCACATGGGCCAAGTGAGCTTTGTGCCAGAAAACTGGGTGAACACTTACGACCAGTGGATGAACAACATTCAAGACTGGTGCATTTCTCGTCAGCTTTGGTGGGGCCATCAAATTCCGGCTTGGTACGACGACGAAGGCCATGTGTACGTGGCTAAAACCGAAGCTGAGGCACAAGCGCAAGCCGATGCCAAAGGCCTCGGCAAAAAACTCAAGCGCGATGAAGACGTACTTGACACTTGGTATTCCTCTGCGCTGGTGCCCTTCTCCACCATGGGTTGGCCAGAAGCTGTCGCCACATCTGGCACACACAAAACACAAGACTACGACTTGTACTTACCCTCATCCGTATTGGTCACAGGCTACGACATCATCTTCTTCTGGGTGGCCAGAATGATCATGATGACCACGCACTTTACGGGTCGCGTGCCATTCAAACACGTTTACATCCACGGCTTGGTGCGCGATGCACAAGGCAAGAAGATGAGCAAGTCAGAAGGCAATGTGCTTGATCCTGTGGACCTGATAGACGGCATTTCTTTAGAGCCTTTGCTGGAGAAACGTTCACAAGGTTTGCGCAAGCCCGAGACTGCACCGCAAGTGCGCAAGAACACGCAAAAAGAATTTCCCGAGGGCATTCCCGCCTACGGTGCTGACGCGCTGCGCTTTACTTTTGCAGCCTTGGCGTCATTAGGACGTAGCATCAACTTTGACAGCAAGCGCTGCGAAGGCTATCGCAACTTCTGCAACAAACTGTGGAACGCCACACGTTTTGTATTGATGAACTGCGAAGGCCAAGATTGTGGCCTGAAGGAACACACCAAAGCCGAGTGCGCCGTGGGTGGCCCAGCCCATGGCTACATGAACTTCAGCCAAGCCGATCGTTGGATTTCTTCCAAAATTCAACGCGTGGAAGCCGATGTGGCCAAGGGCTTTGCCGAATACCGCCTAGACAACGTGGCCAACGTCATTTATGACTTTGTATGGAACGAGTTCTGCGATTGGTATTTGGAAATTGCCAAGGTTCAAATCAACACGGGCGATGCATCACAGCAGCGCGCCACACGTCGCACACTCATTCGCACCTTAGAAACCATTCTGCGATTGGTTCACCCCATCACGCCCTTTATTTCCGAAGAATTGTGGCAAAAAGTGGCGCCTATAGCGGGCCGTGCGGGCCCTTCTGTCAGCATCGCTGCCTACCCTGTTTCACAACCCGAGCGCATTGACGCGCCAGCCGAAGCCCATGTGGCCAAGCTGAAAACCTTGGTTGATGCATGTCGCAACTTGCGCGGTGAGATGAGTGTCTCACCTGCCACCAAGTTACCTTTGTATGTGCTGGGCGATTCGGACTTCATGAAAGCTGCAGGCCCTGTACTGCAAGCTTTGGCCAAGTTGAACGAAGTCAAGGTGTTTGACAACGAAGCAGAGTGGACGAAAGCAGCCGCAGCCGCGGCTGTTGCTGTGGTGGGCGAAGCGCGTTTGTGCTTGTTCATGGAGGTAGATGTTGCGGCAGAAAAGATTCGTCTCAGCAAAGAGGTAGCTCGCTTAGAAGTCGAAATTGGCAAGGCCAATGGCAAGCTGAGCAACGAGGCCTTTGTAGCCAAAGCACCGCCAGCCGTGATTGACCAAGAGCGCAAACGCGTTGCAGATTTTGAAGCCACTTTGAGCAAAATGAAGGCTCAACTTTTCCAGTTGGAAACAACACCTTCAAAATCTTGACATACAGGTGTCACCCAATTGTGGTAATTTAGTCATCTATTAAGTTGAACTTAAAAAGAAACTTCAAATGAGCGCACAACCCAGCATTAGAAAAGCAGTGTTCCCTGTAGCCGGATTGGGAACCAGATTCCTGCCTGCCACCAAAGCCGCGCCAAAAGAAATGCTGCCTATCGTGGACAAGCCTCTCATTCAATATGCCGTGGAAGAAGCTTATTCTGCTGGTGTTCGCCACATGATCTTTGTCACAGGTCGCAGCAAACGCGCCATTGAAGACCATTTCGACACAGCTTACGAACTCGAAACAGAACTGGAAAGTGCGCACAAAGAAGAGCTCTTGAAATTGGTGCGTTCTGTGCAACCCGACGACATGGTTTGTGCATACGTTCGACAACCGCGTTCTTTGGGTTTAGGCCATGCCGTGTTGTGCGCAGAAGCCATGGTGGGCCAAGAGCCCTTTGCAGTGCTGCTGGCAGACGACCTCATGGTGGGACTCAAAGGTGGCCCTTCCATCTTGGCGCAAATGGTCAAGGCCTATGAGCAACACGGTCGCTCTATTTTGGCTGTGCAAGAAGTGCCTCTTGAGCATGTCAAACGTTATGGCATCGTGGCTGGAGAATCTGCTGGCAAACAATTGATTCGAGTCGAGCAAATTGTTGAAAAACCATCGCCAGAAAAAGCCCCTTCGCGAATGGGCGTTGCTGGCCGGTACATTCTCACGCCAGGCATTTTCGAAGAAATTAGAAATCAGCCCACAGGTGTGGGCGGCGAGATTCAACTCACCGACGCCATTGCCAGATTGAAATCTCGCGAAACTGTTTACGCTTTCCAATACGAAGGCAAGCGATACGACTGCGGCAGCAAAGAAGGCTTCTTAGAGGCCACTGTTGAGTTGGCCTTAGATCATCCGCACGTGGGTGAATCTTTCAGGGCCTATCTCAAAACACTGAATCTTTAAAACAGCTTTTAGTCCATCTTCAAAAAAAGCTTCATTTTTTGAAGCTTTTTTTCATCAACGTCGCTTCATCCAAATGAGGAAGCAATCACCATCGGTTTCTTGCAAAAGCAACTCATTGCCTGTTTGTCTGGCAAATGCTTCAAAGTCACGTTTCGAACCTGGGTCTGTGGACAAGACTTTAAGCACCTGACCCGATTGCATGGCTGTCAGTGATTTCTTGGCTTTCAAAATGGGTAAAGGGCAATTGAGGCCACAGGTGTCAAGCTCAATGTCAAATGCGATGCTCATGGTGTCTCCAAAATTTCTTCATTCAAATCGTTTTACTCGGCGGCACGACCTTGCGCGTCGCGCTCTTCCCATGTCATGAATTTAGGCTCAATGCCTTGCGTGCGCAACCAATCGCCGAGTGCATAACCCGTACCCGCCGGCCAGCACACCAACTCATCAAAATTGAACATCTTGTACTCTGCCAATTCAGGCGATAACTTAACCGTACCCGAAGCAACAGCGTGGTACGCAATGATCACTTGGTTCATGCGTTGGAAATCATAGGCACCGATCAGTTTCAAGGCACTGACCTGCAGGTTGGTTTCCTCCGTAATTTCTCGAGCAATGCCATCTTCTGGCGATTCACCAGCCTCCATGAAACCCGTGATCAATGCGAATTTTCGGCCAGTCCATGCCGCATTGCGGGCCAATAAAATTTGATTGCCGACTTGCACAATGCCTGCCAAGACAGGTGTGGGATTGTTCCAATGCGTAAAGTCGCATTGTGTGCAGCGCAAGCGAAGTTTTTCGCCGCCGTCTTCCATCTGCGGCACCCAAGACAGCGGCGATCCACAGCTTGGGCAAAACCGGTATTCGGTCATGCTGGAAACACGCCTGTGGAAAGATAACGATCACCTCGATCGCACACAATGAAAACGATGGTGGCATTGGCTTCACGTGCTGCAATTTGTTGTGCAACCCAGCATGCGCCAGCGGCTGAAACGCCAGCAAACAAGCCCTCTTCTCTGGCCATTTGACGGCAGGTGTCTTCTGCATCGTCTTGACTGACATAGATCAGTTCATCGACATTGGAGGGGTTGTAGATTTTGGGCAAATATTCTTCAGGCCATTTGCGAATACCTGGAATGCGAGAACCTTCGCTGGGTTGTGCGCCGATGATTTGAATGGACGGGTTCTTTTCTTTTAAGAATTGCGACACACCTGTGATGGTCCCTGTGGTGCCCATGGCACTCACAAAATGGGTGACTCGGCCCTCTGTTTGAGCCCAAATTTCGGGGCCTGTTGTCTCGTAATGGACGCGTGGGTTGTCGGGGTTTGAAAATTGATCAAGGATGCGGCCCTTGCCCTGCGAAGCCATGTTGTCGGAAAGGTCGCGTGCGTATTCCATACCGCCACTTTTGGGCGTCAAAATGAGTTCTGCGCCGAAAGCCTTCATGGTTTGTGCGCGCTCAATGGACAAGTCTTCCGGCATGATCAAAATCATTCGGTAGCCCTTGATGGCAGCGACCATGGCCAGTGCAATGCCCGTGTTGCCAGAGGTGGCCTCTATGAGGGTGTCGCCTGGCTTGATTTCGCCACGCTCTTCTGCGCGCTGAATCATGGAAAGCGCCGGCCGATCCTTGACCGACCCAGCAGGGTTGTTGCCTTCTAATTTGCCCAAAATGACATTGCCCTTGGGCTTCGTAAAGTCGGTGGCAATTCTTTGCAATCTGACCAAAGGCGTCTTGCCAATGGCATCTTCAAGCGTGGGATAGTTCATTGTTTAGTTTTAGAAAACCAAGTCTGGGCAAAGATTCAAAACGTCATTTTGTTTGTTTCTGAATGGATTATGCTTCTAACCACTTAGACTTGTCGTAGCCACGCATTAAATACCTCTGCTCATTCTGCTTAATGGTTCTGCAAGAAAACGTGTGCCCCATAAGCCAAGTCTTGGCCAGCTTTTCAAGGCTGCGATTCATTGGCTATTTCGCTGTATCACTCCAGACTCAAACCAATTTTCTTGGTCACGCCGCCCCACTTTGCATAATCCTTTGCAATGCGCGCAGCTGCTTCTTCAGGCGTACTGCCAATAACCAGTTGATCGGTCGCCTTTAAACGCTCTGCAGTCTCTGGCAATCTCAAGCCATCCAACAAGGCTTGCCTGAATTTTTGAACCAACTCATCGGGCACTTGCTTTGGAGCCCACATCACCAAGCTGAAGTCGGCGTCATAACCCTTCACACCTGCCTCAGAAATGGTGGGCGTGTCTGGCAGTGTTGGTGACCTGGCTTGCCCAGACACGGCCAAAGCAATCAACTTGCCAGAGCGAACATGTGGCAAGACAGTTGGGCCGGCCAATAAGCCACAGGGCACTTGGTTGGCCAGCACATCTTGGGCTGCAGGCGCTGGCCCCTTGTAGGGAATGTGGACCATCTGCATGCCCGTCATGTTGAGTAACAACTCCATCGACAAGTGGCCTGGCACACCCGCACCACCGGAGGCATAGCTCAATGACTGCGTTTTGGATTTGGCAATGAGCTCGTTCAAGTTTTTCACACCCAATGCCGGATTGCAAACCAAGGTTTGGCTGAAGGAGGTCAAGATGCTGACCGGCTTTAAATCGTCCAGCTTAAAACCCAAGCTTTTGTAAACATGCGGATTCACCGTCATCACAGTGTCAGTTGTGATGAGCCAAGTGTACCCATCGGCTGGGGCCCTTGCTGCAGCAGCGCTGCCAATGTTGCCACCAGCCCCTGGCATATTTTCAATGATGACGGCTTGCTTCAAAGCAGCTTGGACCTTGTCTGATACGGTGCGAATCACGATGTCACTCGGCCCGCCTGGCGGATAGGGTGCAATGACTTTAATGGCGCGTTGTGGCCACGTTTGCGCAAACGCAGTGAATGAAAAACACAGGCCTACGAAGCACGAAATGAAAGTTCGTTGGAGGGATGCCATCTTGTTTCCTAGTGATTCAAAGAATTCAACATTTTCCAATGTTTGCACGAGTGGTGGGCACTTTAAAAAACACTTTACCCCCTCCAAAACCCGAAAGAAATATGTCATAATCGCTGTTTTCGCAATCCGCCCGGGTGGTGAAATTGGTAGACGCAGGGGACTCAAAATCCCCCGCCGCAAGGCGTGCCGGTTCGATTCCGGCCTCGGGCACCATCGATTTGCAATAAATCGATTACTCTCTATTGCGAAATGCACATCCTCTTGATTTTTGCATTAGCTGTGTTGTATCCAGCAACACACATCCTGAATGGTTGGCTGTTTGACTTTGCCGCCATAAACGACCACATCTCGCTGATTTATTTGCCGGCGTTTTTACGCCTCTTCAATTTGCTGGTGTTGGGGCCCCTCTTTGGCACGCTGTCTACTGTTTTGGGCGGCTTGTTGCTCATGACGCAGTTCAATGAACCTTTGGGCATAGCTTTGCTGAACATCGCTTGCTCAAGCGCTGGGCCTTTAATCGCACTGATTGGGTTCAAAATCTTTTGGAGAAGGCAAGTGGAACTCACGTCGCTTCAAGACTTGGCCACCCTCACGCTAATTTACTGTGTCAGCAATTCATTGATTCACCATGTCACTTGGGTGCTCATGGGTCACGCCGAAGCATTTGAGGTGACTGAAGCCTTCTGGATGTTTTTGGGCGATCTCAATGGTGCACTGCTCGGCGCCTATCTGATGAAAGCCATCCTCGATTATCTTGAGAAAAAAGGCGTTAAGTTTTCAGGCTTTTAGCAGTCCAAAAACTAACAGGTAACTTCTACTGGCCTTCAGCAGTTTGAGCTGCTGTGCTTTTCAAACCTTGTGCAATGGTGGGATACAGCAAGCGAACTTTCAGTTCTTTTTTGAGTCTGTCATTGTTCAAACGCCTAGACTCACTCATGAAGCTCAACAGCATGAGGGGCAAGGTATCTTGTGCTTGACTTCTGGGTACACGCGGAGGGCGTTTCAGGCCCATGAGGTCGGCTGCTAAATCGAAATAATCACCCATCTTCATTTGGCTGTCATCGCAAACGTGAAAAACACGCTGCGGCTTGCCTCGCCACAGCGCAGCCACACAGGCCCTTGCCAAATCATCTGAATGAATGTGATTGGTGTAAACATCGTCTTTTTTCAAGAGGACAGGCGTACCTTTCAAAAGCCTTTCACGCGGGGTGCCATTGGGACGATCGGGCGCGTAGATACCTGGAATGCGCAAAATGCTGCTGCGTACACCCGATTTGCCAAAGAATCGAATGGTGTTTTCCGCATCAACCCGCCGAATGGCTCTAGGGGTGTGTGGCTTAACGGGCCTAGATTCAGGCACCCACTGCCCCTGGCAATCGCCATAAACGCCACTGGTAGACCCATACACAAGCGCTCTGGGCAAAGCCCTTTTGTGAAGTGCACGCACCAAATTCAAAGTGCGCGAATCGGTAGACCATGCCCCCACTCGGTCGGAGGGGGGTGGGGCCAAATGCAGTACCCGCGTAGCCCAACCGGACAATCGCTGCAATGACTGAGAATCGTCCAAATTGCCAACAACGGGTGTGATGCCTTGAGCCCTCAAACCCAGTGCCTTTTCGGGGCTGGAGGTCAATGCCAAGACCCGAGTTCTGCCGACCAACTGTTTGGCCGCTCGTTGACCTACATCACCGCATCCGACGATCAAAACACGCTCTTTTCGAAAGCGGGCAGGCAAAGCACCTAAAGGGGTTTGGTTTGAAGGCAAAATCAGGGGTTATGGAATTTAAGACCCCTCTAGGATAACGAAAACATGAGCTTCCAAATTACCGTCGAGCCAAGTGGCCGTACTTTTAGTGCAGATAGCAGCGAAACTTTGTTGGCGGCCGGCATTCGCCAAGGCATAGGCCTAGCCTATGGCTGCAAAGACGGCGCGTGCGGTTCCTGCAAATGCAAGAAGATTTCTGGCACGGTGGTGCATGGTGAGCACCAGGCCAAAGCTTTGAGCGCTGACGAAGAAGCCCAAGGCCTGATCTTGACCTGCTGCTCTACCGCGCAAAGCGATCTGGTACTGGAATCGCGCCAAGTGACGGAAGCAGGCAGTTTCCCCATTAAGAAAATGCCTGTGCGCGTGGTCAGCTTAGAAAAAAAATCACACGATGTGATGTCCATCATCATGCAGCTCCCTGCCACCGATGTGATGCAGTTTCATGCGGGCCAGTATGTCGAGTTTTTATTGCGCGATGGCTCGCGTCGCAGTTACAGCATGGGCAATGCACCTCACACGCTAGACCCCGCTTCACCCAAAGTAGAGTTGCACATTCGCCACATGCCTGGCGGCAAGTTCACCGACGTGGTGTTCAGCACCATGAAGGAAAAAGACATCTTGCGCATTGAAGGCCCCTATGGCAGTTTCTACTTGCGCGAAGACTCGCAAGCACCCATGATTTTGTTGGCTTCGGGCACCGGCTTTGCACCCATCAAAGCCTTGATTGAGCACATGCAACACAAAGGCATCACAAGGCCTGCCACGCTTTACTGGGGCGGTCGCCGACCTTCCGATTTGTACATGAACGACTGGGTTGAAGAGCACGTCAAAGCCATGCCCAACTTGACTTACGTTCCAGTGGTGTCCGATGCATTGCCAGAAGACGCATGGATTGGCCGCACAGGTTTTGTGCACCAAGCTGTCTTGCAAGATCACCCAGATCTAAGTGGCTTCCAGGTCTATGCCTGCGGCGCCCCCATCGTGGTGGACTCTGCACGTGCAGACTACCTAGGCAAAGCAGGATTGCCTGAAGAAGCCTTCTTCGCCGATTCATTCACCACTGAAGCCGACAAGGCCAAGGAGTCCAACTGATGCAAAACATTCATTCAATGGCAAAAAGTCAATGGCTCCAATTAGCCATGGCATTGCTAGCCCTCACCGGCATTCCTACCGCCAACGCGCAAGTCTTGGAAAAACCCATTCGCTTGGTGGTGCCCTATGCGCCTGGTGGCCCCATTGATGTCACCGCACGTGCATTGGCAGAACGCGTGAAAGATTCACTGGGCGTTGTCATCATTGACAACAAGCCCGGCGCGGGTGGCAACTTGGGCGTTGACATCGTGGCCAAGGCGCCTGCCGATGGCTACACCATTGGCATTTCTGCTGTAGCAACGCATGCCATCAACCCTTGGCTTTTCACCAAGATGCCATTTAATGCAGCCACAGACTTTGCCGCCATCACCCAAATGGTTCGCGTGCCCAATGTGTTGGTCATGAATGCAGACACCGCGCAGCGTTTGAAAATTAACACAGTAGCCGACTTGATCGCCTACGGCAAAGCCAACCCTGGCAAGCTCAACATCGGCTCTGGTGGCAACGGCAGCGCAGGCCATTTGGCGGCAGAAATGTTCAAGCGCGATGCGGGCATTTATGCCGTTCACATTCCCTACAACGGCGGCAATCCAGCACAATTGGCCTTGCTTTCTGGCCAAGTCGATTTCAACTTCGACAACTTGGCGACCGCCGCACCCAACATCAAGGCTGGCAAGCTCAAGGCATTGGCCGTCACCACGGCACAACGCACCAGTGCATTGCCAGATATTCCAGCCATGTCTGAAACCCTCAAAGGATTTGAAGTAGACACGTGGTGGGGTCTGGTAGCGCCAGCCAACACGCCGCCCGCCATGGTGGCGCGTTTGCACCAGGCTTTTTCAGCAGCCCTTGCAGCGCCCGAGACCAAATCTCGTTTTAGCATGATGATGATCGAGCCCGTGAGCAGCACACCCGATCAATTTGCCGCCTTCATGAAGCGTGAATTGACCAAATACGAGCCGGTTGTCAAAGCCAGCGGCGCAAAAGTCGACTGACCCTCTTTATTCACCCAAATAGGCAGCGCGCACTTTGGGGTCGTTCAACAAGTCTAGGCCAGGGCCTGTCATGGAAATCAAGCCCGACTCCATGACATAGCCCCGATTGGCAATGGCCAACGCACGACTGGCGTTTTGTTCGACCAACAAGACTGTCACGCCTTGGGCAAATACATCGCGCACCACTTCGAAAACTTTGTCCACCATGATGGGCGACAGACCCATTGAGGGCTCATCAAGCAGCAACACTTTAGGGCGGCTCATGAGAGCGCGGCCCATGGCCAACATTTGCTGCTCGCCACCGGACATGGTGCCGGCCAGTTGGTCTTTGCGTTCACGCAATCTTGGAAAGGTGTGAAACACTTTTTCCATATCGTCTTGAATGGCGGCAGTGTCGCTGCGAATGTAGGCACCCATGAGCAAGTTCTCAATGATGGTCATGCGGGTGAACACACCGCGACCTTCTGGCACCATGGCCAAGCCCTGCTTGACCAAATCCCAGGGGCCTTGGCCCACGATGCTTTTGCCCAAATACTCAATGTCTCCCGCGTGCAGGGGCAAGGTGCCGGTAATGGCTTTCATGGTGGTGGTTTTGCCCGCGCCATTGGAGCCAATGAGCGACACCAATTCACCTTCGTTCACTTCAAAATCAATTCCCTTGACAGCCTGAATGCCGCCGTAGGCCACTTGCAAACCTTTAACTTTCAAAAAAGTGGCTGTCATTTCAATGTCCTCCGGTGCCTAAATAGGCTTCAATCACTTTTTCATTTTTCTGAACCTCTGCCGGTGTGCCCTCGGCAATTTGTTTGCCATAGTCGAGCACTGTGACGCGATCGCACAAGCCCATTACCAGCTTCACATCGTGCTCAATCAGCAAAATGGTGCGGTTGTCTTTGCGGATCTGGTCGATCAAGGCACGCAACTGAATTTTTTCTGTGGCGTTCATACCCGCTGCGGGTTCATCTAGTGCAATGAGTTGTGGATCGGTGGCAAGAGCACGGGCAATTTCTAAACGGCGCTGATCGCCATAAGACAAAGTGCGTGCACGGTAATCGGCATATTGACCAATGCCCACATAGTCCAACAATTCTTGCGCACGTTGCGCAATTTCGGCTTCTTCTTGCTTAAATTTGGGTGTTCTAAAAATAGCCCCCAACAAACCAGATGAGGTGCGAACATGCCGGCCCACCATGACGTTTTCTAAGGCCGTCATTTCTGCAAACAAACGAATATTTTGGAAGGTCCGAGCAATGCCTGCCTGCGCCACTTCATGGACCGCTGTGGGCTGATAAGGCTTGCCAGCCAATTCAAAGTTGCCACTGTCGGGCGTGTAGAGGCCCGTGATCACATTGAAGAAGGTGGTCTTGCCTGCGCCATTCGGCCCAATGAGGCCGTAGACTTGACCTCGCTCAATGGTCATGCCAACATCGGACAAAGCCTGCAATCCACCAAAGCGTTTGGAAATGCCGGCCACTTTTAAAACGGCATGACTTTCAGAATGGCTTGTTGTCATCTTAAGAGCCCTCTTTCACTGGCAGTGCTTTGCCGTGCTCTCGCGAAGGCCACAAGCCTCTTGGGCGCATCAACATGATGACGATCATGGCAAGCGCGATAAGCAATTGACGCAGAATGGCGGCATCAATGCGACCATCTGTCATGGATTGCAATGGGCCCGCTACATAACGCAAAATTTCTGGCAAGGCAGACAACAACACAGCTCCTAAGACAACCCCTGGCAAATGTCCTAAGCCGCCCAATACGACCATGGCCACAATCATGACGGACTCCATCAGGCTGAAGGACTCGGGCGAGATAAAACCCTGGAAACCAGCAAACATGGCGCCGGCAATGCCCCCAAACGTTGCACCCATGCCGAATGCCATGAGCTTTAAATTGCGCGTGTTCAAGCCCATGGCTTTGGCCGCAATTTCATCTTCGCGAATGGCCATCCAAGCACGGCCAATGCGTGAGACTTGCAAGCGATAAGAAATCAAAATGCTCACCAGCACCAAAGTCAGGAACAGGTAGTAGTACAAACTCACTGAGGCCAATTCAATCCCAAACAGGTCAAATGGTTTGCCCAAATTGATGCCGAAAAAATGAATCGGATCAATTTGGTTCAAACCCTTGGGGCCATTGGTGATATTCACCGGCTGATCCAAGTTGTTCAAGAAGACCCGAATGATTTCACCAAAGCCCAATGTGACAATGGCCAAATAATCGCCGCGCAGCTTCAAAGTGGGAGCACCCAGCAACATGCCAAACAGACCGGCCAATGCAGCCGCCACAGGCACAATGACCCACAAAGGCATGTGCAAGCCGCCAGGAAACAGGGCCGCAACGGCTGGAAATGTTTCAAACAAATGGGGTGAAGCCAGGAGGCCATACATGTAAGCGCCAACAGCAAAAAAAGCCACATAGCCCAAATCAAGCAAGCCCGCATAGCCCACCACGATGTTCAGGCCAACCGCCAACAACACGTAGAGCAAGGCCATGTCAGCAATGCGCACCCAGGCATTGCCAAATTGCTGAAGGACCAGCGGCAAAATCAGAAGCAGCACACCGATGGCCAAGGTTTTGAGATTCTTTGAATTGTTCATTGTGGGCTCACCCTTCCTATCACGCACGATCGGCCACACGTTCACCCATCAGGCCAGAGGGCCGCAATGTGAGCACGATGATGAGCACGATGAAGGCAAAAATATCGGCGTAATGGCTACCCAGAACACCCCCGGTGAGGATGCCGATATAGCCCGAACCGATGGATTCAATGAGACCCAGCAAAATACCCCCCACCACCGCACCTCCTAAGTTGCCAATGCCACCAAACACTGCAGCCGTAAACGCTTTCAAGCCCGGCAAGAAGCCCATGCTGTGGTGCACCGTGCCATAGTTGGATGCAAACATGACCCCCGCAATGGCCGCCAACACGGCACCAATGATGAAGGTGGCAGAAATGACCATGTCGGGTTTCACACCCATCAAGGCTGCGACACGTGGGTTCTCAGAAGTTGCGCGCATGGCCCTGCCCAATTTGGTGGCATTGACTAACCACATAAGCACAGCCAAGGAAATGGCGGTGACACCTAAAATCATAATTTGAGTCGTAGAAATCACAGCACCACCCACGTTGATGGGGGTAGTCGATAACAAGGTGGGAAATGGTTTGTAGTTGGGCTTCCAAATGATCATGGCCAAGGTTTGCAGCAAGATGCTCACGCCAATGGCGGTAATCAGTGGCGCCAATTTGGGACTGTTGCGCAATGGACGATAAGCAATTTTTTCAATTGCAAAATTGAGTGAAGCAGACACCACACTGGCAATGACCAAAGAGATGATGAGCATCAACCAACCTGGCATGCCAGGCGTGGCATCTTGCATGAGCGCAATCACAGACCAGCTGGTCAGGGCAGCCACCATCAGCACCTCGCCGTGGGCAAAGTTGATCAAATTGATGATGCCGTAAACCATGGTGTAGCCCAAGGCAATCAGGGCATACATGCTGCCTTGGACCAAGCCATTGATCACCTGCTGAAGAAAGACATCCATACCAAACTCCTATTTTTTTGTTGCTTTTGCTTGATTCAGTTGATTCAAGCTTGCCATTTTTTCTGCAATCTTTAACTCTAACCCACGATTCACGGGTCGATAAAACCCTGGCGCTGGCATACCCACTGGCAAGTAATTTTCTCCAGCCGCAAAGCCGCCCTCTTCGTCATGGGCATAGCGATAGCCCTGGCCATAGTCCAAGCTCTTCATGAGTTGAGTCGGTGCATTGCGCAGGTGCATGGGAACAGGGCGTGTACCGTCTTTTTTGACCCATGCCTTGGCCTCCTTGAAGGCTTTGTAAACGGCATTCGATTTGGCTGCTACTGCCAAATAAATCACGCATTCTGCCAAGGCCAGCTCACCTTCAGGACTACCCAAACGCTCGTAAACTTCTGCCGCGTCAAGCGCCAAGCGAAGGGCGCGCGGATCGGCCAAGCCAATGTCCTCTGCGGCCATGCGAATGAGGCGTCTGGCCATGTAGCTCGGGTCTGCACCGCCATCCAACATGCGCGTGAACCAGTACAGCGCAGCGTCTGGGTCTGAGCCCCTGACAGATTTGTGCAGCGCACTGATGGTGTCGTAAAACTGCTCACCGCCTTTGTCGTATCGGCGCATGCGTTCGCCCAAAACTTTCATCAGCCATGCATCTGAAATGAGTTCAAGCTTTTCTGTGTGTGCTGCGACAGCCAACGTTTCGAGGGTGTTGAGCAAACGACGTGCATCACCATCGGCGTAAGCAATGAGTCGCTGCTCTGCATCTGCTGCCAATGGAGGCACAGCGCCTATGGCGTGTGCGCGCTGCACAATGTGTTTCAAATCTTCTTCGTTCAGGGACTGCAGAACATAGACAGCCGCCCTAGAAAGCAAGGCAGAGTTGACCTCAAAGGAGGGATTCTCGGTGGTTGCGCCAATGAAAGTGAACAAGCCACTTTCAACATGCGGCAAGAACGCGTCTTGCTGGCTTTTATTGAAACGATGAACTTCGTCTACAAACACAATGGTTCTCTGCGGTTGCAGCCCATTCAATGCGGTCTCTGCTTTTTCGACCGCTTCACGAATGTCTTTGACGCCACCAAGCACCGCACTGATGCTGATAAATTGGGCATCAAAAGCATCTGCCATGAGGCGAGCAATGGTGGTTTTGCCGACGCCGGGCGGGCCCCATAAAATGCAACTGTGTGGTTGGCCGGATTCAAATGCCAAGCGAAGGGCCAAGCCCTCACCAATCAGATGTTGCTGCCCAATGACCTCCCCCAAATGCCGGGGACGCATGCGCTCTGCTAAAGGCTGTTGTAAATGAACGCTGGCGTTCATGGCCGAATGACCTGCACGCCCGCAGGTGCTTTGAACTGAAAAGTCTCTGGCAAGAACTTCACATTGGCTTCAAAATTCTGAAAATTCAAACGCGATGTTTGACCTAAGCCATCGACAATTTCCAAGACCGTCAACAAAGGCACATTGGAGGCTGTGCTGGCTGCGGCCACACCAAGCTTCAAGCCCACTCGAATGACTTGGACTGCGCCATCCGACTGTTTAGGCGTAGCTCTAACCCACTGCAAACCTTCTGAATCTGGCTCTGCTTTCAAATTGAATTCAGCTTGCAGCGCTTTCAAATCGCCAGACGAGGCAATAAAAGCTGCAGGCGTTTGGCCTAGCAATTGGTTTTGTTTGCGCATGGTGACTTGGTTTAAGTCGGCGTCAAAAAGCCACAACCACTGACCATCGGACACCATGGCTTGTACAAATGGTTTTTGATAGGTGAATCGAAATTGCTGAGGCCTTTGAAATTCAAAAGTGCCAAAGGACGTTTTTCTGCGAGGTGCTTGTTCGGCTTTAGATGGCCCCACAACCACCTGCGAGAACTGAGCACGTCCGCTGTTGGTAAATTTCAAAAATTGACTCAAAGACTCGATGGCATCGGGCGAACTTTGGGCCCAAGAACTTGGCACAACACAAAGCCAAGCCATGAACAGCCAGAGCGGATGGAGTTTGGCTTTCATCGTGAGAAGGCAGTTTGAAATAGGGTGCTTATTCAGCGCGCGCAGGCACCAAAATTTCTCGCTGGCCACTGCTGCTCATGGAACTGACCAAGCCCGCTTTTTCCATCTCTTCCACCAAACGCGCAGCGCGGTTGTAGCCAATCTTCAAGTGACGCTGCACCAAGGAAATACTGGCCTTGCGATTTTTCAAAACCACTTCAACGGCTTGGTCGTACATAGGGTCTTTTTCAACATCACCACTGTCGCCGTAGCCTGTGTCTTCACCATCGGTGGTGCCACCTTCCAGCACGCCTTCAATGTAATCGGGCTCGCCTTGTGTTTTCAAATAGCGCACCACGCGGTGAACCTCTTCGTCACTCACAAAGGCCCCATGAACTCGAATAGGGAAGCCGGTGCCTGAAGGCATGTAGAGCATGTCACCCATGCCCAGCAAAGCCTCAGCGCCCATTTGATCAAGGATGGTTCGGCTGTCAATTTTGCTAGAGACTTGGAAGGCAATGCGTGTGGGAATATTGGCTTTGATCAAGCCTGTGATCACATCGACACTGGGACGCTGTGTGGCCAAGATCAAGTGAATGCCAGCAGCACGCGCCTTTTGCGCTAAACGTGCAATCAGCTCTTCAATTTTTTTACCCACCACCATCATAAGGTCGGCCAACTCATCAATCACCACCACGATGTGCGGCAAGCGCTTGAGTGGTTCTGGATCATCAGGCGTTAGGCTAAAGGGATTCAAAATAAATTCTTCGCGCTCAGTTGCATCGTCGATTTTGGTGTTGTAGCCCGCCAAGTTGCGAACGCCCATTTTGCTCATCAGCTTGTAGCGACGCTCCATTTCGCCCACACACCAATTGAGGCCATGCGCGGCTTGCCGCATGTCGGTGACCACGGGGGCTAGCAAATGAGGAATGCCTTCGTACACCGACATCTCCAACATTTTCGGGTCGATCATGAGCAGGCGAACATCACGCGCTTCGGCTTTGTAAAGCAAAGACAAAATCATGGCGTTGATGCCCACCGACTTACCAGAGCCCGTGGTACCCGCCACCAAGACGTGAGGCATTTTGGCCAGATCTACCACCACCGGATTGCCCACAATGTCTTTGCCCAAGCCCATGGTGAGCATGGACTTGGCTTCGTTGTAAACCTGAGATCCTAAAATTTCGCTGAGCTTGATGGACTGGCGTTTGGCATTGGGCAATTCCAAGGCCATGTAGTTTTTCCCAGGAATGGTTTCCACCACACGAATGGAAATGAGACTGAGAGAACGCGCCAAATCCTTGGCCAAGTTGACCACTTGCGATCCTTTAACGCCAGTAGCAGGTTCAATTTCATAACGCGTGATGACGGGGCCGGGTGCTGCAGCCACCACACGCACTTCAACGCCAAAATCTTTGAGGCGTTTTTCAATCATGCGGCTGGTCATCTCAAGCGTTTCTGGCGCTACACCTTCTTGGCGCATGGTCAAACTGTCGAGCAAATCAACTTGAGGTAATTTGCTGTCAGGCAATTCATTGAACAAAGGTTTCTGGCGCTCTTTGACCACACGATCGCTGCGCGGCACGGCTGTTACGGGAGCTTCAATGACCATGGGCGCAACCGGCTCAGCGAAGACTGGCGCAGACACGCCTGCCGCTGCAAACAAAGGTTTCTCTGAAAACTCGTTTTCGAAGGGGTGCAGTTGAGGTTCCGCAGGCAACTTAGACTGAAGCTGTTCGCGTTCGCGCAAAGCTTGTTGGCCCATTGCAAAGTCTTCTTTCATTTCACGCTTGACTTGACGAGATTGCATCAAGCCGTCAATTTTGCCGCCCAATGATTCACACACTTGACCCCAAGAAAAACCAAAGACCCATCCCATCCCTAAAGCGAGGCAAACAATTTCAATCAAACTAGAGCCATTGAAGCCCAACCATTTCAAAGAAAAATGTCCAATGGCATAACCTAAAGCGCCACCGCTGGTGCCAGGCAGGATGGCATCCCAACGCGTGAGTCGCGCCCATTCGAGGGCGCTGCTGGACGACATGAGCACAAACAAGCCGATCCAAAAAATCAAACGGGTTTTCCAGTTCGATTCCGTTTCTTTGTCGGAGGCTTTGGGCGAGGTTTCGTCCGTTCTGAGCCAGTCGGCCCAAGCATTCAGCCACAAGCGCCCCATGATCGCAACCAACCACCACGCAGAATAGCCAAAGCAAAAATACATGCCATCAGCCAACCAAGCACCGACCAAACCCATCCAATTAAGCACGCCGCCACCCAAGCCTGAACCCGACCAAGATGGGTCTTTGGAACTGAAACTGAACATGGCCAAGGCGAATAAAATGAGGACAGCGGCACCTAGGAAAAGAACGATTTCCTGAGTGAAGCGCATCAAGCCAACGCCCTCATTGAGCACTCTGGGTGAGTCTGCTTCGGGGCTGGCGGTTGGATTGGTAAGGGTGCGAAGTGAATAGGTCATGGTCTTACCCTCAAGCTTACCCGATAGACCTCCCCAAACAGGTGTTTCACAAGCTTCTTACAATGGGGCTTTAGCGTTTACCCGAATACTGCCAGATTGCCCATCATGTCCAACACCCTTCCCACACAACATGCCCGAGTTTTGATCCTGGGTTCAGGCCCTGCCGGCTACACAGCAGCTGTTTATGCGGCCCGCGCTAACCTCAAGCCTTTGCTTATTACTGGCATTGCCCAAGGCGGCCAACTTATGACCACCACCGAGGTGGACAACTGGCCTGCCGACGTGCATGGCGTGCAAGGCCCCGAGCTCATGCAACGCTTTTTGGAGCATGCCGAGCGCTTCAATACGCAAATTGTGTTTGACCACATCAACAAGGTCGATTTCAGCAAACGTCCTTTCACTTTGACGGGCGACAGCGGTGTTTACACCTGCGATTCCTTGATCATTGCAACGGGTGCATCTGCCAAATACCTCGGCATTGAATCTGAAACGGCCTTCATGGGCCGCGGCGTTTCGGGCTGCGCCACGTGCGATGGTTTCTTTTACAAAGAGCAGGTTTGCTGCGTGGTGGGTGGCGGCAATACGGCTGTTGAAGAAGCTCTGTACTTGTCCAACATCGCCAGCAAGGTCTACCTCATTCACCGCCGCGACAAATTCAAAGCCGAGCCCATCTTGGTCGACAAATTGATGGACAAAGTGGCGGCTGGCAAAATTGTTTTGCAAACTTTCCAAACTTTAGAAGAGGTTTTGGGAGACAACACCGGCGTCACCGGCGTTCGCTTGAAGTCCACCAAAGATGGCTCTTTGCAAGATTTAGAACTCAAGGGTTGCTTCATTGCCATTGGTCATTCGCCCAATACAGATATTTTTCAAAACCAACTGCAAATGGAAAATGGCTACATCGTGACCCAAAGCGGGCTGAAAGGCTTTGCCACCATGACCAGCGTGCCTGGTGTTTTTGCATCTGGCGATGTCCAAGATCACGTTTACCGTCAGGCCATTACCAGTGCAGGCACTGGCTGCATGGCGGCGCTGGATGCCCAGCGCTTTTTGGAGCAAGAAGGCGCCTGAAGCCCCATTTCTTGGGGTGGATTTGCAGCACCCCTGGGGCTGGACTGCTCCGTGCAGGCTATTTTTTCGCTTCTCTCTCTTGGCTCAGCCCCAAAAAGCTGGCTATAATCTCAGGCTTTGCTGAACAATCCCTATCGGATGCTCTTCAAAATGGGTTACCGCCACCCTTCTGGCGAGGTGAGGCTGGACCGCCTTAAGTTTTGCTAGCAGGCTTTTAAAGCTGTACGCGCAAAGCTCATCTGGCACCAGCTGTTTATAAAAGTATCGGAGTGTCCACATGGCACGCGTCTGCGAAGTAACGGGCAAAGGCCCCATGGTTGGAAACAATGTTTCCCACGCCAACAACAAAACCAAGCGCCGGTTCCTGCCGAACCTGCAATATCGCCGTTTCTGGGTGGAAAGCGAAAACCGTTGGGTGCGCCTGCGTGTTTCCAGCGCCGCTTTGCGCCTGATTGACAAAAATGGCATTGATGCCGTTCTCGCAGACCTGCGCGAACGCGGTCAAGCTTAAACCCCCTACAGGAGCACCATCATGGCAAGCAAAGGCGGACGCGAAAAAATCAAGCTGGAATCAACAGCTGGAACTGGTCACTTCTACACGACCAGT